>NZ_CAURKP010000018.1:0-60997 GCF_963525155.1 uncultured Rhodococcus sp. | reverse complement strand
ATCAGTCATAGTGGCGTATCTCCTTTCAGAGTTACACCGTTGTTCTTACAGTCCCGTGCCGGTTGCCCGGCGTTTCCGGTGGTCAGTGTCGGCCGGGGAGGTCGACGTCATCGGCGGTCTTGTCGATGCGCATACCTTTGAATGCTGGGTGTCTGAGTCCGCCGCCGGTGTACTCCCGGTACTCGACGTCGCACACTAAAAGTGGCTCTGACCAGTGGGCTTCGCGGGTGATTGCTCGTGGTGGCGCGCTGGCGAACGGGCTGGTGGGTCGTTCGATGTCGATGAGTTGCTCGCGTAGTTCGCGGCGCTGTCTCGACGAAAAGCCGGTGCCGACGTTTCCGATGTAGACGAGCGATCCGGTGTCGTCGTGGGCGCCGAGGATCAACGATCCGATTCCGCCGGCGGCGTTGCCGGATCCGGGGACGAATCCGCAGATGATTCCTTCGGTGTTGGCGCGGAGCGGTGTTTTCAGCCAGCTCGGTGACCGTTTTCCGGGTTGGTAGGTCGAGGTGATGCTTTTGGCGACGATGCCTTCGAGGTGGTGTTTGCGGGCGACTTCGAGCATGGTCGGTCCGTCGACGTTGAGCCAGTGGGGTGGGACTTTGATGCGCGGGTGTTCGAGGTTGAGGTTGGCGAGTGCTTCGCGGCGTTCGAGGTAGGGCAGATCGGTCGTCGATGTTCCGTCGATGTCGAGGACGTCGAAGACGTAGTAGGTGGTCAGGGCGTCGTTGCGGAGTTGGGCGGTGGGTTTGAGGACGTGCATCCGGCGTTGCAGTCGGGAGAAGGACGGGACACCGTCGGGTCCGAGTGCGACGATCTCACCGTCGAGGACGGTTTCGCGGTGGTCGAGCACGGCGCTGAGTGCGTCGACGATCTCGGGAAACGAGGCGCTGAAGTTGTTGCCGTTGCGCGACCACAGTGCCGGCGGTTTGGTGCCGGTGGTGGCGATGGCTCTGACTCCATCCCATTTCGACTCGAAGGCCCTTAACTGAACTAACGAATACACTGCGAGCAGACAACAGTCCCTGGCCACGGTGATGACGCTGGCCCCTCTGCTGGCACTCCCCAGCGCATCGCCCTGGATGGCAAACGGATCGAATCGCCCTTCTTTGGCTCGTTTCCCGGTGCCGAACATTGCGCTTCCCCCACGGATTACCGTTCTGCGTAACCCATCCCAGCTGAGACCACACCGGCCCTCGGCCGTCCACATTACTGAATCGAGTGAAAGAATATGAGCACCAACATAATTACTGTCGGTACCGAGCGATCGATCCTCGAGAACATGCTCGACCGGAACCGCGAAGCGCTGATCGATACCGTGCGCGGACTCTCTGAAAGCGATGCCCGGCAACGACTCGTCGTATCGCTGACGACACCGATCTCCTTGATCAAGCATGCCGCTGCCGCGGAGCGAATATGGTTCCAACGGTTTTGGGCAGGACTCAGTGAATCTGAATGCGATGGATACTCCCGCCGAGACGAGGGCACCTTCGAAGTAGCGGACGACGAGGCGCTGGGAGATGTCATCGCCGAGTTCGAGCGCGCTAGCCAGCGGTCACGTGAGATCGCCTCCCTTTTCGCCCTCGACGACATCCTGGACATTCCGCGAGAAGGGACCGTCAGCTTGCGATGGACGCTACTTCTGATGATCCAAGAGTTCGCCAGGCACGCAGGTCACGGGGATATCCTCCGTGAACAGATTGACAAGCCGCTACTTTGAGAGGGCGCGGCCTCAGCTAACTCCCACGGGTCGCGACGAGCATGTTCGTCCTGCACAGCAGCATCCCCCTCGGCGCCGTCCGTGCCGTCTCATCCGGCTTGTGAGCCCCACCCGACAGCGACGAGCCATTCCAAGCCTTACCCGCGTCATTCAACACCGAGTGCGCGAGAACTTCTATCCCAGCTCAGCCCAACTTGCGCCACAATCATCCTTTGCGTTGGTGGAGCCTGAGGTAGTCGCTTCAGGCGCTCGTCGGCGGTCTGGGGCGTGGCTCGCCAATCACCTGCTGCCCCGGTGGCTTCGCGTGGAAGGCCACCCCGGACCGTGACGGGTCGTTTCGGCCGCTGATTGAGATGTGTTCGCGAAGTTTGTCGCTGTGTAAAGGTGGTCCGGCGAAACAGCCCTGACGAGCCCGAATTCGAAAGGAGTGCATATGGTCGAAATTGTCTGGGTTGGAATCGATATCGGCCGCCACGCTCATCACGCGGCCGCAGTCGACGACAGCGGCGCTGTGCTGTGGTCACGCCGTATTCGCAACGACCAAGCCGAGGTCGAGACACTGCTCGAACGAATCGCAGATGTCGGGTCGGTGGTATGGGCGATCGACATGACCGCACCGGAATCTGCCTTGCTCCGTGGCGTGCTGGCCGCGCACGGTCAGCAGGTGCGGTACGCGCCTGGCAGGGTCGTCCACAATATGACCGGTGCCTTTGCAGGCGAGGGCAAGACCGACGCCCGCGATGCGGTAGCGATCGCACAGACCGCACGTCTACGCGGCAACCTGGCCAGGGTTTCAAATGCCCGACGATGTCGCCATCGAGCTCGAGCTATTGACCGGTCACCGAAGCGAGCTCGTAGCCGAACGCACCCACGGCATCAAACGACTGCGTGTCCTGCTGACCCGGATTTTCCCTGGACTGGAGCGGTGTTTCGACTATTCGACGCTGACCGGTCTGGCGTTCGCCACCAGGTAAGTCACCCCGTCGTCGATCAACGCGGCCACCGACGAAGAAATCTACGATCACCTGCGTACTCACGGGGTTCGCCGACCCACGATCCCTAATATGATCGGTGCGGCTCGTACGGCAGCCCTGGCGCAGCCCATCGCACTGGCCGGTGAAGCAGCCACCTCAGTCTTGATTCAGCAGGCAGCCAGTTCGCTGATCCTGCTCACCCGGCAGATCACCGATCTGGACAAACAAATCACCGGTGTCTTCCGGCAACATCGGCACGCACGCATTCTCGAATCCGTGCCCGGCATAGGAACCCGAAGCGGAGCCGAACTCATCGCGATCACCGGCGGTGACCTCACTTCGTTCGGCTCGGCCGCCAAACTCGCCGCCTACGCTGGCCTCGCCCCGGTGCCGCATGACTCAGGAAACCGACACGGCACTTTGCGCAGACCTCAGCGCTACCACCGTGGCCTCCGGAAAGTGTTCTACATGGCTGCGCTCAACAGCTCCCAACGCGACGGACCGTCCCAGGAGTTCTACCAGCGCAAACGAGGCGAGAAACGCTCGGCTGTGCACGCTTTGATTGCGCTCGCTCGTCGTCTCGTCGACGTCGTGTGGGCGCTGATCCGCGACAACCGCGAATGGACCCCCGAATCCGCGACCGAGCGCCACCAATCTGCACCGAAAGCCGCCTACTACCACCACCGATGACGCCAGTGGTCCGTGCCGAGTCGGATGGGTGACCGTAAACGGAGGAAGGAAGACGCCGAAGGTACTCGCAGTGCACGCGTGGCTCATCTTGATGGCTTGGATGATGGTCGTGTCCTAGCTGGGTGAGCGGAGATGTCACGGGCGCACTTCAATGGACTGCCCGGCGCGGCAACGGCAGCAAGCTCTACGCCTTCGGCATGATCGTTGGCATGACGAACGCCGCGAACACAGTCCAGAGTTCATACTCCAAATGGTCCGCGAAGTACGTCGAAGTCGCCGGAGCGATCTCAAAGACGCATCCCTCCGACCGAGCACTCGTCAGCACCTGGGCCGACAGTTTGACCGGTCCGGTTCTCGACGCGGGTAGCGGGCCTGGACAGTGGACAAACTTCCTCTCGCAGCACGGACTCGACGTACGCGGGATCGACCTCGTTCCGGAGTTTGTCGAGCACGCTAAGGCGACCTACCCCGACCTCACTTTCGATATCGGGAGCTTCGAGGAAATCGACGCGGAGACAGGCTCCCTTGGCGGAGTGCTCACCTGGTACACGACCATCCATCATCAGCCGGACAATCTGCCAGCTGCACTCACCGAGTTCGCACGCGTAATCCGGCCTGGCGGCGGGCTCCTGGTCGGGTTCTTCGAGTGGCCCAACCTCGAACCGTTCGAGCATGTCGTTACCCAGGCGTATCGCTGGCCGGCACAAGAGATGCGTGAACTCATCGAGGCTGCAGGGTTCGACGCCCTGGAAACACACACCCGGACCGAGAAGGATGTGCGGCCACACGGCGCGATCGTTGCCCGACGCACGCTATGAATAGGTACACCTACGACACTCGCACCGGCGAGCCGCCTCCTCCTGGGCCGAGTCAGAGTGGGCTGCGCATCTACCACCTTGCGCTATCCGAAGGGTCAGCGAATGACGCTCACATTCATTAATAGCCGACGCTCTGATTGGTGGACACAACCACACAAGCGGTGATCGGAATATCACCGCCAGACTTGCTTCCCGCATCGAGATCCACAGCCACTCTCTGGCAGGTTGCGGAAACGGGCTCCAGTACAACCACCAATTGTCCATCGTGACCCTTCCTCAATTGGGCTGTTGCTCTGAGTCAGTGACGACCTGGCGGGTTGACTGGCGGATGAGCAGTGTCCGAAAACGTGTCAATCGTCAATCAAAGTCGTCGCGAGCTCGAATATTCGTTAGGTGTCGTCTGCGAGGATGGTCATTTCGTCAAATGGCATCCTCGAACAGAATCAGGTGACACCCCACGTGAGCGACATCGGCACGGCCACACGGCTCCCCAGGTTTTGGGGTGTCCTCGCCCAACGCGACTTCCGTCTGCTCTGGACCGGCGATGTCATCAGCGGGATCGGCAACGGGATCACCACCGTCGTGCTCCCGATCCTGGCCCTCACCAACCTCAATGCCACCAACTTCGAAGTCGGACTACTGGCCGCCGCCGTCTGGTTGCCGTGGCTGATCGTGGGGTTGCCCGCCGGCGCCTGGATCGACAGGTTGCGGCGCCGGCCGATCATGATGGCCTGCCACGGCGTATCGGCCGTCCTGTTCGCGAGCGTCACCGTGGCGTGGTGGTTCGAGGTGATGACGTACTGGCATCTACTCGCGGTCGCATTGCTGACCGGCACAGCCACCGTGTTCTTTCAAACCGCCTACCACTCGTATCTGCCTACGATTCTTGCTCGCGAAGATTTAACGGAAGGCAACGCGACGATTCAAGGGGCAGAGGCTGCCACCCGGGTGGCGGGGCCCACCATCGGCGGCGTGGTGGTCTCGGCGTTCGGGGCTGCGGTGGGTCTGTTTGTCGACGCGTGGACGTTCGTGATCTGCCTGGTGTGCATTCTGCTGATCCGCACCCGCGAACCCGCCACCGTCCGCGAAACAAGCCGAGAACCACAGGAGCCGCTGACACGTCAGATCGCGATCGGGATGCGGTTCGTCTTCCGCGACCCCTACCTCAGGCCGATAATCATCTACGGAACCGTGCTCAACCTCGGATTAACCGGCTTCACGACCATCCAGATCATTTTCCTTCTCAAGTCACTCGAGGTCGATACCGCGATCGTCGGCGTTCTCATAGCTGTCACCGGCATGGGTGGGATCGTCGGATCGCTCATCGCCCGCCCCCTGGGCCGGCGATTCGGCACCGCCCGGAGTGTCCTGGTGTGTCAATTGGTCACCGGCCCCTTCGCCCTGCTGGCCCCACTCGCCGAACCCGGAATCAGGCTCCTGCTGTTTTGTGTCGGTGGATTCGTCATGGTCGCCGGAGTCGTCTCCTGCAATGTCGTCCTCGGGAGCTTCCGGCAGACCTACTGCCCACCTGAGCTTCTCGGCCGTGTGGTCGCGACGAGCATGTTCGTCCTGCACAGCAGCATCCCCCTCGGTGCCCTCCTGGCCGGGTTTCTCGGCGACCGCGTCGGCCCCGCCTCAACCATGTGGATCATGGCAATGCTGATCGCCCCGTGCGGCCTCATCCTGCTGGTCAGCCCTATGCGAAAGCGACGAGACCTTCCGAGCCTGGCCCGCGACATTCACTCCTGAACGTGCGAGGTCTTCATTCTCAGCTCGGCCGAACTTGCGCCGCAATCATCCATAGCCGCTCTCGGACAGGTGGCGGAAAGGGCACCAGTACAGCCACCAATTGTCCGCAATGAACCTTCCTCAATTGTGCTGTTGCACTGACTCAGTGACGACCCGGTAGGTCGACTGGCGGATGTGCAGTATTCGAAAGGATGGGTGCCGCAGGCTGCCGCCGGTGAATACCGGTGGACGGTAAGTATTCGACCCCTGTGCTATTCGTTGGATTCTCGCGGCTATAGGCAGAGCGTCCTTAGATCACATGCCAACTGCTGACTACAGCCTCAGCCCGCCTGGCACCTGGATTCGGTTCACAGCCCGGCCTCAAGTTCCGCAGCTCTTCGCAAGTCATCGGCAAGTTCCGGTCCACCGATCCCCGCCTGCCCCACGCGACCCAACAGTTCTCGAGCCACGTCCAGCTCACCCTGCCGGACCGCCACGTCAGCCCGCAGCACCAGTAACTTCACGAGCTGCACGGCGGTCGGCTCCTCGTCGCTCCGATGAAGCGCCCGGTCGAGGACCTTCACCGCCAGACCCAGATCCTGCTTGGAATCGGCGAACAGAGAGCCCATATGAATCGCCCGATCAAAAGTCTCCTGCGGCAATGACCGGTGCCGTTGATCTTCACTGATCGGCTGGGCGATCTGGATGGTGTTCCCACCCGGATCGGTCATCAGAAACTGCCGAACCCCGTAGCTCATATCCTTCAACGCACCCACCCGCGGAACCCCCTGCGTGGGCACTGACCCGAAAGTCTCCTTAAGTCCCTGTGTGAAGACCGCGTACAGGTAGTCGACGTCATCGGTGTTGACCAGGCACCCATGCGAGGAGGATACCGGATCGAAGTCTTTGTCTCCGTAGAAGTTCAACTCGATACCCCCACGCTGCACAGTCAGAAACTGGTACGGCGCACTCTGCCGGAACGTGATCTCAAACCCCAAAGCCGTGTAGAAATCGGCCACCGGATCAACCGAGCGGGCCATCAACGCGGGAATCGTCTTCTCAGTCATGACCCCGACGGTAGAGCTCGAATAGTCCTGGCGCACATATTAGTGAGAACCCCAACTTTCCCTGGTCATCCGCTGATCAGCGCTATCTAGCGGACTCCGGCACTGCCGACCACTACATCAACAATTCGTCGATTAGTAGCACCTGTTCAGATTGGTACGTAGACCACGACAATCTCGGGGAACGATCCGCTGATGTTATCGCCGATGCGTGACCACAGAAACGGGAACGTGAAACTTGGTGTAGCTATAGCTCTTTGGCCAGCGCATTTCGACTCGAAGGCCCTTAACTGCACTAGGCAGAGAGCATCTGCCCTTGGTGAAAGCCTTCAAACGACAAGACATCGTCAGAATCGGCAACACTGCGGGACGCGTGCCCGCACTCTGGTAGCGAAGCTGCCACTCGATACTGACGATGCACTTCGCATGTGAACATAATTCGTTGCAGTGCAGCGCATTTCATCGACTATTGGCAACCCTGCGTACCAAGACTCGTCGTATTGCCCAACCGGCGTGGACAGTACGTCCCACCCGGCCGCAGCGCTGCACGTCGCGGAAATTCGAGACTGGCAAGCCTGTGATTGACGTGAGCTCGAATGAAGCACAGGCTTCACGGAATGGCCCGGTACTGCTGGGTGTCGTGGCGGTCCCGCACTGCGATGCCGAGGTCACAGAGTTCGTCTCGGGCGTCTTCAGCGGCGCCGGGACGTTTGTCGGCCAACGCTCGCTGCCGGGTGCGCAGGAGATCGTGCGCACGATCATCCAGAGACCCACTTCCATCGATCCATGTCTCGAAGGCATGGTCGCGGGGGTCTCGTGTGCCCTGCCAGGGGTACGCGAAGTGCTCGAAGGCGGCGCGCAGTCTGCCCACGAGAACCTTGTCAGTCGGGACGCGAAGCATCTCGTTGGAGGCGCTGTCGATGACGACAAGGTCGCGGCCGTCGGTGAACACGCCGCCGATGCGTCCGCGGGCGACATGACGGCTGCTCCCGGCACGGTGCACCGTCACCCCTTCCGAAGTGATCGCGGTAGTGCCATTCTCCTTTTGCCACACTCTGGAGAACCAGGCCCCGACACCGAGCCCGACCAGAGTAAGTACCGGGATCGCCCAGACGAGGGGTAGTCCTGCTGCCAAGCGCAGCGGACCGGGCGCATCGCCGGCGAACCCGAGTAGCCAGGTCACGAGCGGCCCGATGAGGAAGGCGGCGCCGAACCCGAGCAACGCACCCGACACGTGCATGCCGACGATCCATCGTCGCGGGATCGAGACGTTGATGGAGTTTTCAGCCATGACGTTCCTCCTGACGGTCTCGCGGGGGCTCGAGGTAACCGAGCACGGTGCGGTGCAACTCGGTATGTGGGGAGTGCCCTGGCCGGGCATTGAGATAGGTCGCATCGACGATCGCCAGCAGCCAAGTTGCTGTCTCGGTCGCGTCCAGGTTCGAGTCGATGGCGCCGTCGGCGATCCCGCGAGCGATCAGAGCGGCAAGTCCTTCACCGAGGACGTCTGCGGTACGCTCCACCACCGCCAGCAGCTCGGGGTCATCCCCGACGCGGCGTAACAGCTCGATCAGCATGCCCGAGGCCGAGGGGTCGGCAGCGTCTTGGGTCAGGGCGTCGAGTATGTCCAAGATCGCCGCCGCCGAGTCGGGGCCCGCACTGTGCCGGGCGATCAACGCCTCGGCGGTGGGCAGGTCTCGTTCGAACACAGCTCGGAACAAAGAGGCCTTGTCCTCGAAGTAGTAGAAGACACTGGCCGGACTGGTGCCGACCGCCTTGGCGACCTCGGCGACGCTCGTGCGGTCGTATCCCTGAGCTGCGAACAGGCGACCAGCCTCGACGGCGATCTGCTCCCGCTTCTGCGCGATCCGTTCCGGATCAGCCCGTCTCGACACACCGCTCCTTTATATTGTCTGATCAGTCAATCAAATAGTAGGCCTCAGTGGTGCCGCCCGCAAGAAGCATGCCTTGCTGGAACCGGCCTGAACGTGCGCGAGGTCTCGACGTTCCCGGTCGCCGAGGAAATACCGGACCTAGGACAACGCTGGGGTCATCATGAGGATGACCACCATCAAATATTCTCGTAAGCTACTGCAATATAAGAGCATTCAGATCAAGAGCGACAGCGCACGCAAATGATGTCGATGTCTGTCTGATTTCATCAGATGTAACATGCCGATGCAGAAACTCGGACACAATGCACCGAAGCTGCTGCGCGCATCAATGAGCGGCCGGCCCCTGGGATGATGTTCCCGAACGAGTAGCCTCCTGCGATGGAAATCCCAGCAATCTCCGTCATGAGATCGCCTTCGTCGATCCCCTCCTAGGCGGTTTGCCCGGCTGGCCGTGGACGATCGACTGGAGGCGCGGCGGAAAGATGACAGGTGACTCAGGGCTGTGCGATTACTTTCTGCTGTGCCGGGAGTCAGTATCAGCATGACGTCATCACCCATCATTCGCGACACCTTGACTTTCGAACGAAAAATTTCGGCGACACCAGACGTCGTATGGAGGGCTTACATGGATCCCTCCGCACGGGCCATGTGGTCGGCGCCAGCTGGCGAAGCACTGGTCTTCGACCGTACCGATTTTCGCCCAGGCGGGCGGGACGAATACCGATG
The DNA here is from genome assembly GCF_963525155.1 of uncultured Rhodococcus sp. Classification (NCBI taxonomy): domain Bacteria; kingdom Bacillati; phylum Actinomycetota; class Actinomycetes; order Mycobacteriales; family Nocardiaceae; genus Rhodococcus; species uncultured Rhodococcus sp. Next base: position 51,382 of record NZ_CAURKP010000018.1, on the reverse strand, counting down.
CGGGCCGGTTGACTCACTACCGTTCCATGGAGTGCTTGACTATCTACACATCGAATCTCCAATGCTCATCGTCCACACCGACACAGTGACCACGAACGGGCACCTGCTGGCCGCCGCACTGCTGACGTGGGAGTTCGCGGACGATCACGACGGCTGTACGACAGTCAAAGTCACAAACCAGGTCACCTCATTCGTTGGGAACAGCATGATCGACGGACACCGCAACGGTCACCTCAAAGCACTCGGCCAACTCAACGATTTCGTACTACTCAACCCAACAGAGCCCCGCACTGGCCCGGCGAATCATCGAAGCGATGAGTCAGCTCTCAACTCGCCGTCGGGCCCCTGACCGTGGCCCTCGGGTCACTAGGATTCTCACTCGCCCGCGAGTGCCGAATCCAGGAATTCTTTCGTGAATACAGACTGAATACTCACGTCGACATCCGCGAGTGCAGTTCCGTGCGAACCTGATCGGTCGATCGCACACAGCACTACCGAAACATCAGCTCCCAGCTCCCGGAGCGCGAGGGTTGCGTTTCGAACAGCGCCGCCAGTGGTGATCACATCCTCGACCAAGGTGATGACCTTCCCCTTGACGTCGATGCCCTCCGCCAATTTGCTCGTCCCGTACTCTTTCGATTCTTTCCGGACAAAGACTGCAGGGAGCCCGGTTGCCTGGCTGAGCATCGTGACGAGGGGAATGCCTCCCATCTCGAGACCCCCGAGGACCTCGGTCTGATCCGGAATCAACGGAACCATGCGTTCGACGATGCGGCGCAGAAGGGCTGGATCGGTCTCGAACAAGTACTTGTCGAAGTACTCGGTTGCGGTGATCCCGGAACGGAGCTCAAATGTGCCCGTCAACCGACATTTTCGGTCCACGTCGCGGGCTAGATTCTGCAATTCCTCGGCCATACTGACCATTGTTTCGTGTACTCGCCGACCGCATTCGACCGGCCATCATTTCCGTCCGGCCGATCCGGTAGCAGCCGGAACCAGCGCTCCTGCGTATCCACTGCGGGTGGCTGATCAGTCTGGTCGCAGAAGCCACCGCTTGACTGCAACTTCGATGAGCACGCGCGGGCCGTCTTGAGTCTCGTCCGTGGCGTCCCAACCGTCGTACTTGTCCGCAAATAGCCCGATGAGGTCACCATATCTGTCGAGGTCGTGATGAATCGTGGCGAGTCCTTGGGCGACCCATGGGTCTCGAGCGGTTCCGTCGACCGCGAGTGAGATCCGCGGTTCCCTCAGCATGTTGCGGACCTTCAGGTTCACAGTCGAGCTTGCAATCCAAAATGTGTTGTCGCGCAAGAGAAACCAGGCGGGCGTGGTGTGCGGCGATCCGTCTCGGCGAAGGGTCGTCAGCCACACACAGCGAGCGTCAGCAATAGTCACAAACCCAGTATCGACCTACCCGCCGGGCGTCGGAGGAAACGCGCCCTTCGCCACCGCTCGGATCACGGACCAGCGTGGGCGCCTTTCAACTTGGCTCACGGTGGCGCGCTAAACCGCTAAACAGTGACTGTAATGAGGAGATGATGCGTTCGAACTTCGATTACAAGGTGATTCAATCCGATTTTCTGGGGTGGGTGCGTACGGCGACGGCGGGGAAGCTGGGCATGTTGAGTTGAACGGCACGACGAGCTCGCCGATCGATGTGGTCAAGTTTTTCCTCGGTAGCCGCGAGGCTCACGCGGAGTCCTTCTGCTTCACCGATCCAGCCTTCGCTGTCCGCCTCGGCAATTCGGGCAGCAAGGTTGTCGCGTATCTCGACCAGTCGGAAACGTTGGGCGGGATCCACACGTAAGACGGGGCACCGGATGCAACTGTGTTCATGCTGGCAGCTGGTGCCGTAGGCGCGGCCGCATTCGCCGAGGGCGAGTTTGCGGCGCTCGAAGTGTCCGAGAAACTCATCCCATTCGGCATCTGTCGGGGTGCGGTATTCCTCGCTCGGGCGGAGGGCGCGTCGGCGCGAGATGAAGGCGCGGTGTCCGTTGATCGCTTCCTCCGGGTAGATGGCTTTGTATCCCATGGTTGTGTTGATATCCTTGTGCCCCAACAGAACTTGAGCGATATGCGGAGGCATGCCGTTCATGATGGCGTCGGTAGCGAAGATTCGGCGCAGATCGTGGGGCTGGAAGTACAGTGGTTCGCCTGCTGCGTCCTTCACTCCTGCCGCATCGATGAGTTCGGTCAGTGCATTGCGGATCAGGCCTGCGGATACCGCGCGGTGGTGGCCACCGCATTTCCATTGGAACAAGAGTGGGGCGGGTGCTACCCAGATACGTTCGTTCCGGTCGTAGAGAGGCACAAGGGGCACTCCTCCGTCCGCGCCGCGTATTCGGGACACGATTGTCGACAGCATGTCGGCGAGGTCCGGACTGACCACAAGTAGGCGTTCCTCGTCTGTCTTCGAGGGCGCAATCTGCAGTAGCGGGATGAGCTCTCCGGTGGTGGGTAATCGATATTGGGTGATGCTGTGATGGCTGATTTCGAGCATCTCTTCGATTCGAACGCCTGTGTGTCGCAGGACTTCCACAGTTGCCAGAGCCCAGAATGCCCGGTTCTCGGCTTCTCGGAGCCGGATGGGTCGTCCCTCGGAGTCGTAGATCACCGGAATGCCGTCAGCGCTTGCTTTCAACCATGGGTCCGACTTGGTGTAGGTCTTGCCGAGGACGGTGAATTTCGAGCCCGGCGATGCCGCAATAGCAGCCTCGAGGAGCATCTTGGCGTCATGGGCTCGTTGTTCGGCGATCCGCACCAGTTCAGGCAGTCGAGGTAGTCGCTCTCGTGTGCGCTGATCCATGCGTGCTTTGCGTCGGCGTCCGATTTTCTTCGCGCTCGTCTCTCCTGGGCCGATCGGACACGGCACTACCCACCGCGCCCACCGTGCGGGGTCGAGTGCTGCCCACGCCGCCAGGTCGAGATAGAACGCGCGCACAGCTGTCAGCATGTCGGTGTAGTTCATTCGTGGACTACGGGTCTCGGCGTACGTTCCGTCGGGGAGTCGGCGGCGGCTGACCTTCCAATGCATGCGTTCTTTCCACGCCTGGGCTACGCCGCGGTCGAGCTCGAGCGAGTTGATTCCCGGATGGGTGGTCTCCAGGTTTTTCCAGAAATGCAGCGCCAAATGTCGTGAGAGATTGTCCAGCGTCGTGTAATCCAACGAAGGGTGACGTTCGGACAGATAGTCCACGAGGAGATTCCGGACGTCGGAATTTGCGATGTCGAAGCGATCGACGAGTTCCGCGACGGTGCTCTGCCCTCGATACACCGTGACGAATCGTAAAGTCGGTGGCGCGTCTGGTGGGAAGATCCCGATGTCGTGGAGAAGTTTGTAGAAGAGGTAGCGCGTTTTACCTCTCGAGCAAACGGCGAGCTCCGCCTGGCGAAGTTCGACGCAGTCGCCGACGGTGATGTCGGAGAGGCCGCCGCCTTTGGACAGGATCAACATGGAGATTTGCCATCGTGCAGTTCGACCTTGCATTGCTTGGGCAGTCTCTGCACCGGCCGCGGTCTCCAGTCGCTCGAATCCTTTCGGATCTCGGCTGATTGCCGCCCAGTCGCGCCAGTAGTGCGACCGGTGCAGTTGGACTACGAAACGTAAATCGGGGCGAATCAGATCCGCGACGAACAATCCGATCAGGGCATGGGTCAGGACTGTGGAGCGGACCGATGGCACCCCCTGTTCGTCCAGCCACGTTTCCGGTATCGAAACCCATCCGAGACCGTGTTCGGCGACGCCACTGCCGTTCCAGCGGTCTTGCCAGCTCTTTCCCGGAAACGAGTTCAGCCACCGCAGAAGCTGCCCAGCACCTCGGACAGCGTCGCGCTGAAAGCTCTCACTACCCTGAGCCCGGATCATGAGTGCTTCCACCCGCTTCAGGGCGGCCGCTCGGCCGAGTTCGGTCGTCTTCCACGACGATGGCACCACACGCGGTGGATACCGATCGAGGAGGGTGTCGATGACACTGCGATTCGCACCTTCGCGGGCATCGACGTTCAGGCTCCAACTGGCAGGCACTTTGGAGACACGTGCAGAAACCATCAGCGTCGACCTCCGAAAAGTACGTCCAGTACCGCCGGGTTGTAGCCCGGCGCTGGCGGTGCGGGCATCGCTTGGGTGTTGCCAGGGTATCGAGCGTGGTGGGCTCGGACGTGTGCGAAAACTTCGTCGCGACTCGGAGTCAGATACAGCTGAGTGGTTGTCAGGTGCACGTGGCCCAGGATCCACTGCACATCGGACAACGGCATGTCAGGATCGCTCGTCATCCGAAAGGCGGCGGTGTGGCGCAGGTCGTGAATGGTCCAATTGGATCCCAACATCGACTGCGCCCGTGAGAACATCGCGCGCGCTCCCGAATATGTCAGTTGCCGCCACGGCCTTCGCAACGTCATCCACAAGGGATGATCGCAGCCGCGAGGGGCATCCTTTCCCCATGCCTCTTCTTGATAGATCCGCAACCACACGAACGCATCTGGCGACGCCGGCAACTGTTGGACCTCCCGGGTCCCCTTCCTTGTTACCGTGATCAATTGCTGGCCCGGGTCCGCGCTCTTCTGGGACATCGACAGGAGTTCGTCGGCGCGGGCACCGGTCGAGACCCAAAAGGCCAACATTGCCCGATCTCGGTTAGAGGACAACGCCGCGAATAGTTCGTTGAAACGGTCGTCGGGAATGCGCTTGGGTATCCGTTTCGGAACCTTGGGTCGGTATCGGCCCTTCCGCTCGTTACGAAACGGATCGTGCGGATCGTGATGCGCGTTCGACCGAAAAGCGCGGGGCGAGCGATCCACCGGGAACGGATTGACGACCGGCCCAGCACCGATGCTCATCTGAAAATCGTAGAACGCCCGCAACACCGTTTCCGCATGCGCTCGAGTGGCCGGGGAGAATTTCTGTCCCTGTCGCGGCTTGCCGGTGACCTCGTTGACCATCCAATGACCACTCTTGGCCGCGTTGCCCCCTACAGGTGTTGTGCCGGAGACTTTTTCGCCCCGTCTCCGCCAGTGTTCACGCCTGGGTTTATCCGCAATCTTCATCCAACGCGCAAAATCACGGCCCTCCGTGGGAGTGGCTCTCTCCCATCCCACGTCGACCGCTGCGAGAAATCTCCACCACCGCAACAAGTCATGTCCGTACGATCGGATCGTCGCCGATGACCGGTCACACGCGTGAAGTTCCTCGAAAAATATTGTCGCAGTGCCGATTACCTCACCTGTCGCATCGAGCAACCTGTACGGCTCTGCTTCGGAACCTGTCGAAATCAGCCGCCCGACATCGGGAACGACCAGCCCTGCAAGATCAGCCCGGCGCGTCTCGCTGCACATACTGAGGAAAGTATCAGCACGCACCCTGACCTGCAATGATGCGATTCGTTAGTTCAGTTAATACGCCAGCGCTCCCCCGTTGGGGGATGCCCGAGTGTGGCGAGCATCGGCGGCACTGGTTTTCCCGTGGCGGCGCTCATGCCTTCTACTGTGCGCGGGTTTGTACTGGTTCGGGCGGGTTTTCGGAGGTTGAGACAATAGCGAGATGAGCGAGAATGCAGAACCCGATGAGGTTCGAGGGTGGAGTCCGGCCCCGGACGACGGCCAGGCCGGCACGGTGATGACGAAGGATGGTCAGTGGGCCTACCGGTACAAGGACGGCGCCGATTTGATCATCATGAAGATGCCCGAGCGCGACGCTCCGGAGTAGATCCCGAACATTGCGCGGTCTCGGCCAATCGGGGCTATCACTCACAGCCACGGAGCTACACACGAAAGAGCACCAGGTCGCCACAGTTTACCGATCTGCAACGGTTTATTGCAGGTCAGGACGTCGGCCTCCGCTTCGGTCTGGTCAGTGTGGCGACCTGGTGCTCGTCGCGATTGCAAGGATAGCTCGTGGGTCCGACAGTGATGATGTTCTTAGTTTCTGACCGCCGTGCCTCTGGGTCTGACTGTCGCCCTGCTGGGTTGACCTTCACTTGGTTTGGTCGGCGGTCAGGGACCCTGTTCGCTGGTCGGGTGGACATGACTTCATAGGAGCCTGGCCATGCCTCGTCACTGTCCTGTCTGCCACCCGACCGGCGTCGAATCACAACCGACACGGAAGGCAGGACGTCATGACGGCACTCGCTCAGGAGGAAGTCCGGATCATCGGTGGTGCCGACACTCATATCAACACCATCCACGTGGCTGCGATCGACACGGTTGGTCGGGTGCTCGGTGATCGCGAGTTCCCTACAACCCCTGCGGGTTATAGCGATGCTCTGGCATTTCTGGGTGCGTTCGGCGTCGTGGAGTGTTTGGGTGTCGAGGGCACAAGTTCGTATGGTGCCGGGCTGACGAGCGCTGCTCGCAGTGCTGGGATCACGGTGCGTGAAGTCATTCGCCCTGAGCGGTCGGTCCGTCGTTTACAGGGTAAGTCTGATCCGATCGACGCGTTACAGGCTGCGCGGGCAGTGCTGTCTGGCCGTGCTGCTGTGAGCCCCAAGGACGCGGGAATCGAGGCTCTCCGGGCGATGCACAACGCACGTAAGTCGGCAGTGAAAGCTCGCACGGCGGCGATGAATCAGATTCATCAGATGCTTGTCACCGCACCTGTGGAGATTCGTGAAAAGTACCGGCAGTTGAAGGAGAAGAAACTGGTGTCCGCGCTGGCGCTGTGTCGGCCTGCCGCGAAGAGCGGCATCGGCGGAGTGGTGCTGACTGCCCTGAAATACTTGGCACAGCGGCATCAGTTCCTCACCGCTCAAGCAGAAGAGTTGCTGGTTCAGGTTCGGGACTTGGTTGCGGCTGAGAATCCGACGTTGCTGTCGGCGAAAGGCGTCGGCCCCTCGACTGCGGCGCAATTACTCATCACGGCAGGAGGCAATCCAGAACGGCTTCGTAGTGAGGCGTCGTTCGCTGCGTTGTGCGGGACCGCCCCTGTTCCGGCGTCGTCGGGGAAGACGGTGCGCTATCGGTTATCGCGTGGTGGTGATCGGGATGCGAATTGCGCGCTGCACACGATTGCGTTGGTTCGTATGTCCAGTGATCCCCGTACTCGTGAGTTCGTTGTTGCTCAGCGAGCTAAGGGCAGGGAAACTCCCGAACTCATCCGGATTTTGAAGCGTGCGATTGCTCGCGAGGTTTTCCGGCATCTCACCCAACCGTTTGCCGTCGCCGGGATCGAGGACCTGCGACAAACCCGGCGCGAGAAGAATATCCCATTGCGCACGGTCTCCGCCGCGCTCGGCACCTATCCCATTCACGTCAGCAGGATTGAGCGCGGCATCTACCACGACAGGGAGTTCACCGACCGATACCGCATCTGGCTCGACGCTGCTTGAGTGCGTCGCGGTGACCCTCCGCCTGTCCCCTAGTTAGCTGCAATTCCCCGACACGTTGCGAACGCGGAGGGCACGAGATGGGAGCGGCCATCTTTTGTCAAGAGTGAAGGGCTGCGTGTCGAAGGAGTTCTGCGGCGGCGGCGAGGTGTTGGAGCAGCGTCTCTCGTTCGGCGGTCGTGAGTTGGGGTGTGTGGACGGCCAGCGCCGCGCCGAGGGTGTTGTTCGCTCGTTTCAGGACGGCGTCGCGGGTTGACCCGGACAGTTCGACACGGACCTTGCGGCGATCGCGCTCGTCGGGGGTGACGGCGAGGGCGCCGGCAGTGGCGGTTGCGTGCACGATCCGAGAGACCAGACTCTGAGCCAGGCCCGTCCGTTCAGTGATGTCGCGAATCGTCGAACCGGGGTGGTGAGCGACGTCCTCGAGGACAGCGAGTTCGCCAGCATTGACCCTGTCGGCGCCGGTGTTTCCCGTTGCTTCGAGGGCGATCTCGCGCAGAGTGCGAGCAAGTCTGTGCAATTCGGAAGCGCGCATGCCCCCAGTCAATCACAAGTGATACATTCAGAAATGCATCACTTGTGATTGATAATGGGAGGTTAGACGATGCCGTGGGACTGGAGTGCAGTGAATCAGGTGCTCGACGATGTCGTCATCCTTGCCGGGATCGGGTGGATGATCGTTCGCCAGTTCATCTGGAGGTCCACAGATTTGTCCAGGATGCTACGGCTACCGGCGCTCATCCTGGCCGCAGGCCTGATCTATGTCGTCTTCGAATTCTGGGGCGACTTTCGATGGATGGTTGCAGACTGGATCATCGTTGGAGAGTTTCTCCTCGTCGCGGTCACCGGAACTGTCATGGGGCACGTCACCCGCTTCCGTAGCGTGGAGAATCGTCTGCAATTCAAGCTCAACTCCGCCGGCCTCTGGTTGTGGGTGATCTTCGTCGGCATCCGAGTCGGCTCGTTCTATCTGGCCGCCGCTTTGGGGGCGAGCCTTGCGGGCACTACTGGACTTGTCCTGCTGTCGTTCGGTATCAATCGTCTCGCCGCGATCGTGGTGGTGAGACGCCGTGCGCGCGATCTTTCCGGCGGAGCCGTGCAGGTTGCGGAAAGCTCGCCACGAGGGACACGAACGCACCATTCGCGGCTCTGAGAAGGCGACGTTTCGCCATACTGATCGTCGATCGCAGGCTAAGAAGACCTTCCGGATGGCTCTGGCTCCGCGCTACACCGTTGACAGCCATAGGAGCATCATTTGGTGAGGGTGTTCGGGGATCAGTGCTTGCCGTGCGAGGTCGCGTTCGCCTGGCGCTGCTCGCCTTCGAGTCGTGCCAGTTTGTAGCGCTGGATGTTTGTCTCGGACTTGTGCCTTGCCCAGGGGCGTAGCGCGGCGGCGAGGCCGGCCACGACGAGGGGGATGGCGGCGAATGCGAGGCCTATCTGCCATGTTGCGATGGAGGCGGGGATGACGAGGGAGTCGGGTATCGAGATTTCCATTCCCCCGCTACCGGTTTGAGGCCGGAATACGGTGCCGATCATGATTCCGGAGACGAATGCGAGGCCGACAGCTGCGAGTAGTGCGATCACTCGGATCTGGATTTCATTCTTTCGGCTCATGGTGTCTTCTTCCCCCTGGTGGTGCTGTGGTTGTGCAGCTCACTCCGATTGTTTTCGAGTATTGCAGTCGACTGTGACAGGGACCTGATCAGCGATGTCAGTGGTCAGGTCCCTGCACGGTCGGTTCGGTGTTGCGCAGTTGTCCCGCAACTGCATCCTCGATGCGGGTTTCGAAGTCGACGTCTTCTCGAAGGATCGCTGAGGCGTGGGTGGCTCCGATGGTGCCGGCGCAGAGGTTCCATGCGAGTCGGTGCGCGGTGGGGGTGTCGGGGATTTCGCCTGTGGTGATGGCGGTGTCGACGATGTCGCTAACGGAATCGACCCAGCGTGCGAAGGCTGCATCGTTGTCGACGGCTGGTTCGAGGATCAGTTTCATCCCGGCGCGCAGATTGGTGTCATCAGCGATCTTGTGTGCCAGGGAAGTGAAGATCGCAGTCAACCGATCGAACGTGGTCCCTCCAGCGGTGCGTTCCGATGCGTCGCGGATGGACTCGTCGACCGCGAGATTCCAGTCTGCGATGAGCTGTTGCGCAATCGCCTCCTTGGATGGGAAGTGGTAGTAGACCGCACCTCTCGCGAAGTGGCCAGCGTCGAGGATTGTGTTGATGGTGGCGTTGCCGTACCCGTCGATGTCGAACTGTTGGGCAGCGACCGCGATGATCGCTTCTCGCGTTCGGATCGCGCGATCTTGCATTGCGGCGTTCTTGCTGCCGTGGTTTCGGCCGATGTGGGGGCGAATAGGATTGCTCATGGCTACAGGTCCTGTCTGTGGCTCGGTCCTGGTGGTGTTGCGAGCACTGCCAGGACCTCTGTTTGTACTGTTGGTTCGGCTGAGGCGCGAGGCCTCTCCATATGCACTGTCGAACGATCATGGCGGTCATCGGTTTTCAGCGTGGCTGGCATGACTGTGCAAGATCGCAAGGGTTCAGCGTCGAGCCTGTGACTCGGTCAGGGCTGTCGGTGGTTCTTGAAAGTCGGAGAACAACTTTCGGTGGATCTTTTCGGTGTACGAGTCGGGCCGGGGCGTGTGATCCGGCGCGGAAGTGTTCACAGCGTCGCTCCTTCGATCATGCGGACGGACGCCGGGTCGGTTCCGCGCCACATCATCAGCAGATCATCGACACGCCTGGTGATGGTGTCGTTCTCGCTTCGACTCGCCGAAACTTTTACCGCGCCGACGAATCCGGCGCAGAGAGTGTCTGCGAGCCTTGACATGCTTTCGGCGCAGTCGAGGGCGCCGGAGCGGATCGCGTCTATGACGATCGGCGTGACGGCTTCGGTCCATGTCTCGTAGGTGGCACGGGCATCACTGAGCGATTTGTCGACGGACAGGATGAGTCCGGCTCGGGTGATCGCTTCTGTTTGGGTGCGGCGGGCGAGTTCGCGGTAGATCATCAGCACTTGCCGGTCGGCGGGTTGACCTGTCGCTGCGGCTTTCTCGACTGTTTCGGTGACGGCGTCGGACCAGCGGCGGAGCATTTCGCTCGCGATGGATTCTTTCTTCGAGAAGTGGAAGTACAGCGCGCCTTTGGTGGTCTCGGAGATCGCCAGGATGTCGTTGATGCTGGTGCCCGCGTACCCGGTTTGACTGAACAGGGTGGCGGACACCTCGAGGATCGCTTCTCGGGTGATTTTCGCTCGTGGCTGCATAGGTGGTCGGCCGGTTTTGCCGTGGTCGATGCCTTCGGATCGGTCGGTATGATTGTTCATGGTCACAGGTGCTTTCTGTGGTCATCGGCCCTGACGGTGTTCGAGCACTGTCGGGGCCACCCTTTTGTTGGTGGGTTGGGTCAGACGGTGGTGAGTTCGTGGTCGGCGGGGCTCTCGGCGGACCGGAGGTCGGGCAGTGGTGGGCTCGTGAATCCCGCTTCTCGTGCTGCGTTATCGAACTTCACGTACCGGCGCCATGCGGTCGATATTGCGACGGGGGGCTTCGACTCCAAAGCGATGGTTTCCCATGTGAGGTTCTGGTTCGTCAGCTTGCGGACCGCTGTGTCTTTCACGTTCTTCGCCAGATCCGAGCTGGCGATGAACGCCATGAGGTCGTCTATGCCGGGGTCGGTATCGGCATGGGCTTCTTCGGCGTCTTGGCGGTGAGGGAACTCCGCAATGGTGTCTTGGGTGTCAATGTCGTCGAGGCCGTCATCCGTCATTTCGTCGACGAAAAACGGCTCCGCAAAGTCCGCAATAAGCTCGCCCTGGTCGGTCTGTGTGTCCGCCGTTGTGGCGTCTTCGTTTCGTTGCGCTTCCGCCGGCTCCGCCATATTGTCGGAGATCTTTTCGCCGGAGCGAGGGTCGCGGGTCGGTTCGTGACCGGCGGCGAGATCAGACGCAATACTCGTTGCAACCTCACTGGCGGTGGCATTTTCGACGATCGCACGGTATGCGGCGTAGGCCATTCCGACTGCCTTCACCAGGATTGTGATTCCGTGGGTGAATGCCAGGACCAGGGCCGGTGGAATGATCGCTATGGCGGCTGCAATGGCGGGCGCGAGTGGAGTGAACCCGAGGTCTCCCCCACCGTCGATCGACTTCTGCGCGGCGATTGCTGCGTGATAGGCGTGGTAGGCGTTTCCGAGGATGCTGATCACGACGACGCTGACGGCGAGTGCGATGTAGAAGCCTCTGTCGCGTTTGTTCATGTTGAGCTTGCTGATGATGACGATGGCGATGGTGGCGCCGAGGATGGCGCTGTCGACGATTGCGGGGAAGATCCAGGTCAGGTGTTCGGGGATCAGTGCTTGCCGTGCGAGGTCGCGTTGTACGGCGAAGGAAAGTACGAATGCGCCGGTGGTGATACCGAGGGCAATCACGATCGCGAGTGCGAGTGCGGCGAGCAATGCGCCTAGCTGAATACGGGCAGCTCTGAGGCTAAAGTCGGTCATGACTGGGTTCTTTCCTTCAAGTGGTTTCCCGGTCTGGAGCCTCGCCGGGTGCATCCGGCGGGGCTCCTTTTGCGTTTTCAGATCAATCAGCGCGCTCGCTATCGGGTACTGCGGCCGTGCTTTTTGTAGTGCTCGGGGTAGGTCGACTGAATTGCCTGCTCGATGATCGAACGGATGCTGTGTCCGGTCTCGTCTTCGACGGCGTCGATAGTTTCCCGGAAGCTCAAGCCGAGTCGGGTTGAGAACTGGATGACGGGTTCGGCTTTTTCCTTCTTCGGCCGCCCTACCGGCCTGCGTGCGGCTGGAACCTCTGCCGAATCGACAGCCTCGTCGACGGCCGGACGCGGCCCTCTCCGTGGGGCGCTGAGGTCAGGTTCTTTGCTCATTAGTCCATTCCTTCGTTCGGTAACTCATGAGTTCATGCATTGCTGCATTCGTTACGTAACTCACGCATGAGTTAGTGCATTCACTCATTATTGCACGCGTGCATGAATTAATTAAGTCGACTCACGCACTCATGCGTTAATGAATGCGGAAAATATTTGCTGGTAAGCGGCAAAAACGGGCTCACCCTTGTCGAATTTTCCGTACCACTCGCCGGTCATGCGCGACTGGTCGACGATGGTGCGATTCGGAATGATTGGCGTCAGAACGAGGCCCGTTTCCCTTAGTTGCTCCAGCGCTTTCACTGAAACTTTCGTCATCACTGTCTCCTTGACGGCGCCGACGACGATGCCTGCCTCACTGAGACGGCAGGGGGCACCGATCGCTTCGCGACTTTTGCGGAACTTTGCGACGGACTCTTGCGCACCTTCGACGCCGTCGATCCCGTCTTGATTCGCGGTTGCGGCGTAGATGACCTTGTCGCTGGCGGCGAGCGCATTTTGCGTGAGCGTTCCACCTTGGCGGTTAGGGCAGTCGATGATGCGAATTTCCGCAGTGTGCCCTTCCAGCGCCGTTGCGAGCCTCAGTTCGGCGTGATCCTCGTAGTCCCTCTCACGGTTCGAGAGCGACCTCGAGGACGGAATGATGCGCAGATTGTCGTCCCACCCGCTGTCAATGGCGAGATCTTCGGCCCACCCTTCCGGGTTTTCGTCGGCCAAGATCGCGCCCACGTGCTGCCACGATTCCTCCGGGTAGCTGCCGATCCATTTGGTGGCTGCACCTCGGGGATCTAGGTCGATGAGGGTGGTCTTGAACCCCGACAGGGCAGCCACCATTGCAAGGGAAACTGCGGTCGTCGTCTTGGTGACTCCACCAGCCTCGCTGTACACCATGATTGTCGTCATGCATGAATGCTAGCACTCATGCGTTAACTCTGTCTGTAGTTAATGAGTTCATGCATGCATTAATTAACGCCACCTTGTCGATTGCTTTTAGTCACGGCATCACCGCTGGTGAGGAAGTTTTGCGGTCCGCTGCACTTCCGCTCCCACACCACTGTCAATTCGAGGCAAAGACGCAAAATGCGCAAAATGTGGAGCGTTCCTGGCGTTGCCTGACTCATCCCACTGTCGCAAAGGTCTTATATCCGGGGGCGAATATTTCGCCGTGCTGGGCCGAAGACTGTCACTCCGCGTTCGACGTCGGCCGGCGTGGAGCTGTGGTGAACGAGAGAAACCCGGTCTGTTGCGTGCACTGCGGCTTGGTCGTAGGAGTGCACGGTCGCGTTGTCGTAGGCATAGGTGGTGGTGTCTTCTCCGACGTCGCCGAAGGAGTCGTCGACGAGGTTGCTTGTGGCTCGGTTGGTGGCGCGGACGCGTGTGGTGTCGAATGCGTCGGTATGGGCGTTCCCGTAGGCGAAGAGAGTTGTGTGCCCGAAGATTTGGGATCGTGCGGCGTCTGTGGCCACGATCTGGGCACTGCGCTTCGTTTCGGGTGTCAGTCGGGTGATGATGACCCGTGAGACGCCGACGATGCGGATCGTGATGCCGTCGGGCAGCTCGGCGTCGGTGAGTTCTAGAGGTTCGTCGTTCCGGTGGTCGATGACAATCGTCTTTGCGCCGGTGCGCAACCGTTCGTGGATCTGGGTGACGGTCTGGCATGGGGAGAGCGGCCGGCGCTTGACGGGCGGCCGCTTCGGGGACTGGCGTTTTCCGTTCATCGCTTACCCCGATCTGAGAGATGGGTGATCCACACGGGCGAGGTTTCATTCTCGCGCGCGGATGCCTGGGTCTTTCGGATGCGGGCGCTGTCGGCGGCTCGGCGGGCGACGAAACGGGCAGCTTGGCGGCCGGGGGAGTCCTCGGATGCGGCCGATGCGTAGCGGTTGCGTTCGGCCTCGAATGCTGCTGCCTGTCGTTCGCGCTCGGCTTTTTCCTGGTCTACGGCTATCTGAGCGAGAACGTGTGGTGCGAAGGCCAAGTCCTGCTGCTTCATGAGCCAACGGATGAACGCTATGGGGTGCTTCGGGGTCGGTGCCATCCGCGTGGCCTTGCTCCAGGCGTCGATCGCGTCGTTCAGATCGGCGGCCGTCCAACCGTGTGCGGCTGGGTCGGTCAGTGCGGGTGCCCACCCTCGGGGGGTGTGCCGCCGCGCCCAAACGGGAGTTCGTGGATTGCTGAGCCATTTGGATGCGAGCAACAAGCCTTTCCGGACGACTTCGGCCTTCTCGACATCGGCCTTTGACTCCTTGCGCCGCGAAGCGGCTCGTTTATCCACAGATCGTTTTGTATTAAGTACCTCTCTACGAGAGGTAAAGCTCTTAAAGTGACCGCTATGCGGGTGGGGTGCCATCTGTATGGAACCGGCGACGACGATGCGGGTTTTATCCACAGGCTTGCTCGGGTGCAGTGCCCAGACAGACGCCCAGCCGCGGGCCTTGTCGTTGAACCTCCATGAGGCATACCGCTCGTCCTTGGTGCGGAGTCGCCCGCGGAGAACCTCGGTGGCCACGCGCAGGAGCTTGAGGGCTTGGCGTGCTCGCTGAACAGTCCGCTCTTTCTTGCCGGTGCGTTCGACGATGGTTTCCACGGTCAAGCGTGAGTTGCGGCCGGTGTCGAAGTCCGCGGCTTCGGCCATGACGGTAGCGACTGCCAGCAAGGACTTGAGGCTGATGCCGCCGCCAGACGACCGAACCAGCGCCGGTCGAATCCGTGTGTATTCGGCGGTGAACGCACACCGAACGACGATCTCGACCCAGTGCTGGGCGCCTCGCCATCGAGCGATGCCGCCGTATGCGCCGTCTTCGAGGGCGAGTGCGACCTTGCAATAGCGCCGGCACGCGGCTTCCTTGCCGAGCGTTTTGAGCAGCATCGGGGTCAGGGCATGGCACTGGTGCCCGTACAGGTGCCCCTGCATCCTGCGGGGTGTACGAGCGGTTCCGTAGCGGCGCCGCGTAGGGCTGCTACCGCAGTACGGGCGCTGTATGGGTGCGGGCGTGTGCTCCATCGCTGAGACACGCGAAAAATCGGTTATGGATTTTGCATCAGGACGCGATGTACCCTGAGACCTGTCGCGCAAGACAGTCCCTTCGGGGAAAGCAGCAAGACCCTAAGATCCGAGCGTCAACTCGTTTCTTACGACATCCGAATCCCCCGGCCCGTCAACCGGGGGATATCGTCGTTTTAAGGGCGATCAACTGCGCATATGAGACCGAAGCGGGGTTTCCGCATCTTCGGCGTTGTGGTCACCATTAGGCGGTCATCGTCAGCCTCTCTGTGTGGACTGCGGCCGGGTCGAATCGGGTTACCGCAGCGCTGAGGATGTCGGCGACGAGTTCGCTCTCAGTCAGTCCCCGAGCTTCGCGCATCAGGGTGAGGCGGTCTTTGACATCCACGGGCACTCGCGTCTCGACACGACGCCGCTCGCCTTTACTCGGACGACCTCTCGCCATGACAAGCCCCTTCCAGTTCGTCCGCGCGGTGGCGCGGGCATTGTGTTGCCTGCAAATACTCCCGCAGAAATGTCGAGATACGCAGCCGACACGCCGGTTCAATTCGTTCGCTCTATATGGGTCAGTGTAAATCGGCTAGAAAAAGCCTGACTGCGACGGACTCCATCGGTTCCGTGAGCGGATTGCTGTAGGTCGTTGCTCCTGGAAGCTGCGCGGCACGGGCACGCGCTGCATCAGCGAGCGCATCGAAAAGGCCACTGGACCGTTGAATAGGGGATTTACGTGTCCAGGCCAGGTGCTGCGCAGTTTCCGGAAGCAGGCGCTCACATGCCAGCCGGACTGCGAGTTTGTCGTGCGCTGCGCCAGTGACGTAGCCGAAGAGAGCGGGTGGCGCTAGTTGTTCAGCGAGTTGCCAGAACCGTTCTGTCTGGAATACATGGATGAGTGCTTGGGCGTCGTCGCCTAGCAGTCGTTCGTAGAAATCCGGGACCAATCGATCGCGAACGAAGTTCGTTCCCGTCTCGGTGCGAACTACTTCGTCTAAAGCCTGGTTCGCTGCGGCGGATTCGATCGGGTGCTCGATCACCCGGCCTCCTGCAAAAATTGCATCTGCACCGCTGCCGGTGAGAACAGCTGCCGGCGCCGGGGACGCTGCGCTGAATCGGCGGATCAATTCTGAGGCAGCGAGGATCGGGATAGCGGCTGCGACCTCCCACAGTTCGTTGACTCCTAGAGCGACGACTGCCGATTTAGCGAGGCTGACGACGTCTGATGAGCTCAGGACAACAACTTCATGCCGCAGTCCGAGTGCTTCGGCAGCGGCTATCGCGGGTGCTCGATCGACGGTTTCCCCGTCGACGACGATCGTGATCGCTCGCGGTGTGGTGCCGAGGGCGACTGCGGTCGCTGCGACGAGGATCGAATCAACGCCACCGGAAAGCAACACGATCGGATCTGCGGGGTAGCTGTCGAGCACCACTCGTATTCGATCGAGGGTTTCGGCGGCTATTGCCTTCGCCGCGATGTCAGGGTCTGTGGTGGTGCGGAGGCTGGAACCATCGACGTCGAGTGCGTGATCGTCTGCGACGAACTGCATTGGCTTTGCGGTCTGGAGTGCAGTCGGTGAGCGCACGGTGCCCTTTCCAAGGATGAGTTAGCAGGTGGTTCGGTAGGGGAGTTCAGGGAATAGTTGGTCCCACGTCGCGTCGGTAAGAACATTGTTCGTGTTCTTGCACACTCGGGTTTCCGCCGCGCGCTGGGTGAGATTCCATAGCCGGACAGCTCCGCCCTCTCCACCTGCCGCGAGGTGATTGGAAGTGGGGCTGAATGCGATGTACCAGCGGGTGGCTCCGATGGATGCGATGGAACCGCCGAGTTTGATGGGAGCTGCGATGTTTGTGGTGTCCCAGAGCTGGACGGTTCCCTCGTCACTGCCCGAAGCCAGAGTCCGCCCATCGGTTGCGAAAGCGACGGACCGGATCGTGCTTGATTGGCCGATCAGGGGGTCGCCGATCCCTTGCGCCTCGCTTGGTTTCGCTACGTCCCAGAACCGAATCGTCTGATCGTCACCAGCGCTGGCCAGGGTTTTCCCGTCCGGCGAGAAGACAACGGATTCGGCCTGCTTCGTGTGCCCGGTCAGTGGTTGAAGCATCTTGGGACGGCTCGGATCTGAGCTGTCGAGGAGCGTGATGTCGTTGGTACCCGACGCCGCAATCGCGAGCGTTCGGCCGTCCGGTGAGAAGGCCGCGTTGGTGAGCAGGTCGCCGGGGACCGGCAGCGGCTGCCCCAATGGGGTGGGCGCAGAGATGTCGGTGATGTCCCAGAACTGGAGCGAGTTGTCGCTGCTACCGGTGACCAAGGTGCGGCCATCTGGAGTGATCGACATCAGATACGCGTATCTGGTCTCGAGTTCGAGGCGGCCGAGAGGGCGGATCGTGTCGGAGTCTGAGGCATCCCAGAGCCGTACTGCCCGATCGTTTCCGCCCGTTGTCAGCACGGTTCGGCCATCCGGTGACATTTGCAGGTTGTCGATTTGGCCGTTGGGCACTACGACTCGTCCTCGCGCGATCGGGTGATCGGGATCAGAGGTGTCCCACACTTGAAGGGTGCCGTCGACAGAGCCCGTGGCCATGTGAGATCCGTCCGAGCTGAATCTGGGGGTCATGACACGGTCGGTGTGGGCGTCGATGACGGATGTAGGGCGGTTCCACATCCTGAGGACGCCGTCCTGGCTTCCTGTTGCCATAGTTGCGCCGTCGGGAGCGAAGGCGACTGTGATCATGCCCCCGTTACTGCCGGCAAGGGGCTGTCCTAGGGAGCGCGGGCGGGAAGGGTCTCGGAGGTTCCACAGTCGGGCGGTGCCGTCCCAGCTTGCGGTTGCGAGCGTTTGACTGTCCGGCCCGAACGCGATGGACCACAGCGCACCGGTGTGACCAGTGAGAGGCGGCCCTTCCAAGGACGGCTGCGCGGGGTTTCCGATGTTCCAGACTCGGGCAGTGCGATCGTCGCTGCCGGCGGCGAGAAGTTGGCCGTTTGGACTGAATGCCACCGAGTGCGCCGCTCGGGCAAATCCTGTGAGCGGGGCTGTTGCGATTACGGGGTTGGACGGGTCGCTGACGTTCCACAGCCACACTGTTTTGTCGTCGCTGCCGACCGCGAGCAGGTTCCCGTCCGGACTGAACGCGCTTGTTCTAACCGGGCCTGCTGGCCCGGCAAGTGGGGGAGTGCGGAGAGACGCCGCTTCTGGGTTGCTTACGTCCCACAGCCCTGTGGTTCCGTCGTCGTTCGGTGCGGCGAGGGTGCGTCCGTCTGGGCTGAACGACACCACGTACACGGTGCCGCCGGCGGATTGCAGAGGGCTGCCGATCGCCTCGGGCGACAGCGGATTGCGTACGTCCCAGAGTCGCACTGTGCCGTCGCCGCTCGCGGTGGCGAGCATCCCGCCGTCAGGGGACCAGGCGGCTGAGGTGACGAAGCTCGTGTGCCCTTCCAGCGGCGATCCGATCGGTGTCGGGGCCTGCGGATTGCTGACATCCCATAGTCGCGTTGTATGGTCTCCACTCGCCGTCGCGAGAACTTTGCCGTCAGGCCTGTATGCGGCGGTGTAGATCGCATTTTCATGCCCGGTGGCCGGCGTCGCCATCGGTGCATCTTGTGTGGCCAGGACTCGGGATGTCGTGGCAGTCTCGGCAGGCTGCATATCGCGAGCTGCAAGAACAAGCTGCGCCGACAGAGACGGATTGGACTGTTGCAGTCGGTCCGCTGTCGATAACACTTCTCGGAATTGTGCACTCGATGCAAGGACCTCTGAGCGCGCACTCGCTCGGAACGCAAAGACGGACACAACCATCAAGACCGCGACAAAGGCAGCGATCGCGGACACGGCTCCCCGTTTTTGGAGCTTCCGTCGTTCTTGCTGTCTTATTGCATCCCGCCGAAAGCTGTACGCCATCGTTGTCAGTGGGTGATCGTCGAGTTGCGCGATGACATCGTGCAACCTGTCGTCTGCCCACAGGTCGGCGGACTGTCTACCTCGACGGTCCCATTCGGCCGCGTCGCGTTCAAACGTCTGCCGAAGCATGTTGCTCGCCCTGTTGGCGCTGATCATGTTGTGCAGGCGGATCCAGGAGTCGATGACCACCTCATGAGCGAAAGCCACGAGACCGTCGTCATCGACTGTCAGTAGTCGAGCGGAGGTGAGCGCTTCGATGACTCGGCCATTGCGGGCATCCGCACCGCCCACACGTAGCAGCTCTGCCCGGGGGACAGCCCTTCTCGTATCGCGCGCGCCATCGCCGATCTGAACCAACCTCAACAGCAAGGCCGGCGCCACTGCACGATCGTCGTCGTCCAGCACCTTCCAGGCGTTTTCAGCGGCTCGATTGACAGAACCTTCGATTCCTCCGGCCGCTTCATACGCTCGAAGCGTGAGGTTTCCGGCTGGGTCACGGTGCAACCACATGCTTTCAAGCACGTGGGACATCAGGGGAAGAACGCTCTGATTGTGCCCTACTCGTGTGGCGTCGAGATCACTGATGATTCGTTCGGACAAGCCTGGTTCGAGGTCAGCGTTCGCGGCTGCTGCCGGCAGTTTGATCGCCTCTGCCAGCTCTTCGGAGCTCATAGGCGCGAGCACGATCTGCCTGTGTTGTAGAGCGTCGGCAAGGGGAGCGTGTTGCAAGCATTCGGGCACGAAGTCCGCTCGTACGCCGATTACAACTCGTATGGTGCTCGTTGAGCTGACCACGCGAGAGAGACGGTCGAGTCGATCTATGAACTCGTCGCGGGTCGCGTCATTCGCACCCGCTGTGAGTACCTGTTCAAACTGATCGACGATGAGTAGTAGGGCATCGGTCTCGGAATCAGCGAAGTAGTCATCGAGCAACTCCCGGTAGTCGTCGCTCGACTCGGCTTCGCGTATGCCTGGGAAAATGCGGGTAAGCGCGCCGAAGGGGTCCGGGCCGGGGTCTACGGTCTCAATGCTCCACGGTTCCGTGGATCCCCATGTCAACCCGTGAGTAGCTGCACGCCCCGCGATGCCGGCGTGAAGAAGCGAAGATTTACCAGTCCCGGAGGCTGCATATAGGACGAACAACCCGGGGGTAGTGGCGCCTTGGAGGGTGGAGACAGCTTCGTCGATGCTGCGTTCGCGTCCGAAGAAACGGTCACGATCTGTGATTGTGTACGAGGCTAGGCCGAGATATGGGCAGGCAATTGGCGCTGTTTTCGACGCGTCCGGGCCTTGCCTGCTACCGGTCTGCGCCTCTGCCCACCATTCCCTCCACACCGCCATGTCATACAGACCATGCTCGGAAGGCTGTATCGATTTCGCCCTCGCCGCCGATATAAGTACCCAGAGGACAGGCTCGAGCGATTCGAACTTTTCAGGGACACGGGCTCCGCGCCGCCAATCGCTGATGCGCTGGTAGCTCGGCCCCTCGGAGCTACGTTCTTTCGCCCTCGCTGCTACTGCCTTGAGCGTCGGATTATTCGCGGCCGCCCAGAGTGCACTCAGTCTTCCTGCGAACTGGTTCCGGTCCGTCACTTGAATCCTCGCGCCACTGTTTTCCTGCCGTTTCCCCAATTCCGCACCCAGCAAAGTTCCGCGTGCGGAATATTTGTCCGAAGTGCCCGGACCTGCAAACTTAGCGTGTTGCTTGGTGCGGAATCGAACCGTGGTGTGGAAAATCGGGAAAAGTTCGCCGCATGACGGTAGAAGACGCGCCTATCGCGGCGTGCGATTCGTGCGGTGCATCGAGAATGCGATCCGCGCACTCTTCACACAGGGGTGTGCGGAGGTCTGCTTCTCGCGCGGTTGAATGCGGAACGAATATCGCTCAGGGAGTAGTCGAGTTCAGCGGCGAGCATCTCCGCGACATCCTCGCTGAGGTTGATCTCACCGCGCTCGAGGGCACCCATCATGGTTTGGGAAAGACCGATCCGCTCGGCAAGTTGAGACTGTGTGATCAGCCGCAGGGTGCGAAGGTCGCCAAGGAAGGTCTCTCCTTTGGGTACGGAAACCAAAGCGGAAATATCGATATCGAGCACGCTAGGGTCGACCAATTTAACGAGCGTCTCGATTTTGGGCGTGCCTCTACCCGCTTCCCATGCTTTGACTGCGCCGGGCGTCAAACCGAGAATGCGCGCAAGTTCGGCTTGAGTGAATCCTCGCTCCAACCGTCGATCACGGAGCACGTTGGGTTGAAAGCCGCGAACGGATCTCCTGCCCACTCATCCCCCGTCCACTCGTGTTCGGTGCGATTCACCTAGGCGTGAAGATTAGCCATCGTGGGATTACCCCTACTGTCTAGCCGTTTTAAACTGACTGTTATAGACTGACCCTCATAGGTTGATCTTGTGTCCGGCTCGGGCCGTCACCTGGGCCGGACACATCCAACGAATCGGGGGAGCTGTGAGAACGAAAGAGTGGGGTGAACTCCAAGTTCGAGGCCGAGCGGGTTCGCTGTGTGCCGGCAGGAGCCTGGGCCACACATGCATTTCGGTTCGTATTCCCGGCGCCCGAGTCTGCCCCGTTGGCCATTCACTTGTTCCTCACCATCGGTCCTCGCTGCCCTCGGCGCAGGACCCCTCCCCGCTTTCTGATGCCAACGCATCGGAAACAGTGGCCGCGTAAGCGCCACCTCAGTCCGCATCAATTCCCCGTATTTACAACCCAATTGGAAGGTTCCACACAATGAAGCACCACAAGTCTCGGACTACCGGTCGCCACCGCGCACCGTCCGCGCCTGTCATCGCCGCCGGCACCCTCACAGCTCTGGTGGTGGCCACTTTCGCGACGGCGGGAATAGCGGTGGCAGCTCCGCAGCCAGGGGTGACAGGGCCTGCTCCGGGGCAGCCCGGAGTGACTGCCCCGTCACCCTCGCCGACGCCAGCGCCCTCGGTAGAACCTGAGCCCACCCCGTCTGAGCCTGCACCTGAGCCGGTCTACTGGGTGCCGCCGCCCGCCGAATACCAGAACATTCCGCAGCAGCCTTTGCCGAACTGGGACTACGATTCCGGCACCTACGACGCACCGGCCGACTACAGCGTCGCCCCGGTGGACTACAGCAACATTCACTTGCCTGGACCAGTCGAGATCGTCGCGCCGATCATCGCCCCGAAAGCCAAGGGCCGCATCGGGGACTTCGTCTTCGAGCAGAAGACCTGGATGAGCGATCAGGATCTCGCCCGCACCAACAACACCTCCGGCGTCATCGAAAGTCAGGTGGCGACGTTCTACAAGTCGATCGGCATCCCGGTCGATCGCGCAAGTCGCATCGCCGCAGCCCAGCTCGGCGGCGGCGCAGCAGGAACCCTTGCCGGAATCGTCGCAGTGGGCGGTCCCGCCAGTCTTGTGGGGTGTGGAATCGGCGGAACTGTCGGCGGTACAAGCGCTCTCGGACTTTTCAGCCCGATCGTGACCCCCATCGGAGCCGTGCCCGCGGGGGTCGTGGGAACGGTGACCGGATGTGGAGTCGGGGCTCTCGCGCTCGGCGCTCCTCTGGGAGCCCTCGGCGGTTTGGGTGGCGGAATCGCGGGCGTTGCAGCCGCAACCGCTTACGGCGCAGGCGAATTGGGAGAACCCGTCGACGTCAGCGACCAGATCCCCGACATCGATCAGCCCGCCGTGACCACCCAGACGCAGAACACCCTTACCGACTGGGAGAACTCCGGGCCCGTCGGACAGGCAGTGGCCACCACCGTCCGCGACACCGTCGCCGCCGCACCGGCGATCGACCAGCAGGCCCGCGACTTCGTCGCGGCCCAGCCCGGAGGCGAGCAGATCATCGAACAGGTCGACACCGCCCTCACGGACTTCTTCACCAACGCCAGCCCTGGCCTGGCATCGCAGCTGATCAGCGATGCAATCGGAGCAGGCACACAGGCATAGCCGGATTGGCCGGGACGGGCACGCCCGTCCCGGCCATCTGACATGGATTGCCTGGTCGAAGAAGGAGTTTGTAACGATGTTTGGTTCGAAGGGATCTGCCACCAAACCGGCGGTACGTAGCGCGACTGGCGGAACTGGCGGAACTGGTACCCGCACAGCCCGCCTCCCAAGTCGCCCTCGTATGCCGCATGCTCGGACACCTCGCCGTCAGGTCGCGGCCGTGACGGCACTGGCGATCGCGGTGCTGGTGCTGTTGGTCGGGGTCGTCGTGGGCGCTGCGTCGGTCATCGGCCGGGTCACCGACGACGAGCCGTCGAACATCAGCGAGATCGTCAATTTTGCTGCAACACCGTCGACTACACCTTCTCCGGAACCTGCCGGATGTCCCGTATCTGCCGGTGATCAGAACAGCGGCGAGGGTGTGATCGCAGCGTTCGAGCACGCGTATTACACGCTGCGCTCTGCCGATGCAGCGATCGCGCTACTCACCCCCGGCGCAGCTCCATTCGCAGCAGATATGCAATCGGCGATCAATGCGACGCCGGAAGGAACGACCTACTGCATGACGGTGACCGGCGTTTCGGCCGGGACGTACGCGATGGAGCTGACCGAGTCCCGCCCCTCGGGTAAAGGCGCTTCGCTCTTTCAGCGCATCACCACCGCCGAGATCGACGGTCGGCATTTCATCACGTCCATCACTGATGCAGAGGGAAACTGATGAACATCTCTTCCACCGCCCGCTTCGCGTCGGCGTTCGCCATCATTTCGACGCTGGTCGCGGGCCTCGCGGCCGCACCGCTCCTCGCCAACGCCGCACCGTCCGCTGCGGCGGGCTGCACCAAGTACATCGGTGTCTTCGCTCCCGGAACGACCGAGACCCGCGCCGACGCCGATCCGTCGAAGCCTGCCGGAATGTTGGGCCAGGTGGGGGAGAAGCTCGAAACGATGTACGGGCCTAACACCTTCCGTGCCATCTATCCGTCGTACCCGGCCGAAGCGTTTTTGCAGTCCGGCATGACCTACTCCGCATCGAAGACCGCCGGTGATCAGGCAATGGCGACCGCGATGGAGCAGTGCCCGAACTCGAAGTTCGTCATCGGCGGCTATTCACAGGGGGCACAGGTCGCCAACGATGTCGCCGTCAACATCGGGGCAGGCAGCGGTCCCGTTCCCGCTGCGTCCGTTCTCGCTGCGGTCATGCTCGCCAATCCGAAGCTCGGCACCGCTGGTTCGCAGGTCGTCGGCCCCAAGCTCGACGGACAGGGCATCGCCGGTCCGGCAGCGGAAGGCTACGGCGCCTTGTCGGGTCGGGTCTTCGACATCTGCCACCCGGAAGACAAGTACTGCAACACCAACACCGGCAAGGATTCGTTCCTGGCGTCGTTGGGACGAGTGCTTGCCAACCCGCCCGGAACAGTCGCGCCGACCACCGCGACTGCTGTCTCGGCAACAACGACTCCGTCTGTCACTGGTCAGACCACGCTCACCCCGACCGAAACCGCATCGAAGCCGGCATCGACTCCGGCGGCCGCCGGAACTGCGAATACCTCGGCAGGCACCGGAACCGCGAACGCGTCGGAGTTCTTGGGCGCGGTGACCTCGAACTACGGTTACGCGGATCTCGCGGCTGCTCCGGGGGCAGCGTCCGCGTTGGCGACCTCGGTGGACAAGCTGCAAAGCGCGGGCGCTCCCACCTCGACGTCGGCGGCGGTCGATGTCGCCGCGGTTCGTCAGCAAGCGCAACTGCTGGCCGGAACCTTCAAGCCGGTCCAACAGACACAGACATGGATGGCAGCCAACCCGGCCGCTCGCGACGGATTGCGCAACGCTCCGGCTGATTCTCCTGAGGCCGCCACGAACTCGGTCGTCGACGTGCTCGACAAGGTCGACGTTCCGCAGGTTCTGGGTGCCGCTGACCAGGTGGTGAGCTTGGCGAACAGCATCCTCTCGGGCGGTGGCACCGGTACCGGCGGCACCTACGCGGGCCTGACCGGTCCCGCACAGAGCTTGTCGAACGGTGTGGCACCGCTGGCGGATACACCGACCGATCAACTCACCACCGCCACGTCGATCCTCTCCGCGATCCAACCGGTGACGATCATCAACCAGATCCTCGGCGTCGTCTCGGGTGTGACCTCGGTGGATTACAACGCCGTCGCGGCCAACCTGCAAATACTTCCCAGCCATCTGTTGGCCGGCAACGTCAAAGAAGCGCACCGGGTCGCGGGGGAGCTCAACAACCAACTCTCGCCTTTGGTGAAGATGGCGGCCGGGGTCGATCTGAAATCGGTGTCACGGATCTTGGCACTGATCCCCGATCCGTCCGGCACAGCCGCCTCGGCGGCGCTGGTGGCGAACCTGCTGGGCAACGTCGACATCATCCGCCTCGCCCGCGACGTCGGGCAGCTCCAGGAAGTCGCGTGGCAAGTCGCCGAAACCGGGAACGTCCTGGCCCTCGGTCAGCTCCTCCCGATCGGTGTGGACCTGGCGAACGTCGCGCTCGGCGTCCTGACACCGGGGCAGAAGATGACCGCCGATCAGCTCCACGAGCCGGCTGATTCGATGACCACGTTGATGGGTGCGCAGGCGCAGAACTCCGACTTCGTCGGTCTCGGTAACTCGGTCCTGGCGACGGTGACCTCCCAGGATGCGCAAGCACTGACCTCGGTCGTCGATGCCGGATTCACCGCCGCGAGTTTCCTCGGTTCCCGCGTTCACGAGTCCTACGGGCAGTGGTTGATCGACGGAAAACGAACCGCTCTGGACGCGATGGTCGACATCTACCGACAAGCGATCGGCGGCTAGCGCGCGGCGGCGGGTGAGCCGAAAACGCTCTTGGGCGAGAGCTTTTGACGTTCACCTTCCCACTCCTCGAACCACGGCCCTCGCGGCCGCGATAGGTCCCCACACGTTGCCCAGGCGGGCGCGGCACGACACAACGACAAGGACATGACGATGGGTGATTCACCCAGCTCGACGAAGACCGGCCTCAAGGCCACTGGCGGCGTCATCGTCGCAGTGGTCCTGATCCTCGGTTTCGTCATGTTCGGTACCGACAACAACCCCAAACCTTCCAACGATTGCCTGCCCACAACCGCAACTACCGGATCCGTGGCACCAGCTCCGGGAACCAAAACGCAGCCGCTCAAGGCCGGTACCTACCAACTGACGTCGGGTTTCGGTCCTCGCGGTGGTTCCATGCACCGCGGTACCGACTTCGCCGGCCCGCTCGGTACTCCGATCTATGCCGCTACCTCCGGTGTCGTCGCGGCAGCCGGCCCGGCGAGGGGGTTCGGGAGCTGGGTCATCATCGACACCGATGTCAATGGGCAGCGGATTTCCACCGTCTACGGGCACATGGCGGCCTCGACGATCAAGGTCAAGACCGGTGATCAGGTCACCGCTGGTCAGGAAATCGCAGCCGTTGGGAATGAAGGCGAATCCTCCGGCCCGCACCTGCATTTCGAGGTCTGGGAAGGCGGCCGACTTCCCGACGGCGCCGGAACGCCAACCGATCCCGCACCGTGGCTCGCCGGTGCTGCCGAGCCGTCCGGACCCGCGCCCGCTCCCGCACCCGGCACGGGTGTTCCGTCTCCCGCGATCGTCAACGCTGCCGCTATCACTCCACTTCCGACAGGTGCCGGGTGCGGTGGACCGAGCCTGGGCGGCGGGGGACTCAAGCCGGGCAGCGTGCCTGCGGAGTTCGAACCGTGGATCCTCAAAGCCGCCGGTACCTGCCCCGAGATCACCGCTCCGCTGCTGGCCGGGCAGTTCAAGCAGGAAAGCGGCTTCAACGTCAACGCCCACAACAACGACTCCGGCGCGGACGGCCCGGCACAGTTCCTTCCCTCAACTGCTGCACAGGAAGGCGTGGACGGGGACGGGGACGGAAAGCTCGACATGCGCTCACCGGCCGACGCTGCGATGTCGATGGCGTCCTACGACTGCAAGATGCTCGAGCTGACGAAAAAGGCGATGGCTGACGGCCGCCTGCACGGTGAGCTGATTCCGCTGACGTTGTCCATGTACAACTGCGGCCCCGGAAACACCTTGTCGCAGGGCCAGGTCTGCCAGAACGAGGAAACACGCGGCTACGTCACCAACATTCAGAAGTTCGCGATCGAGGAATTCACCGATACGTCCGCCCCGGCGGGTCCGATTCCGGGTGGCCCGTCCACCGGCTCGGCCGTCGTCGATGCCGCTCTGCGGTGGCTCGGCACCCCGTATGCCTGGGGCGGCGGCGACGAGAACGGACCGACGCGCGGCGTCCGTGACGGGGGAGTGGCAGACAGTTTCGGCGACTTCAACAAGGTCGGGTTCGACTGCTCCGGATTGGTGAAATACGCAGTCGCGCAAGCGACAGGCGGCCGAACGGTTCTCCCTCACCAGGATCAGATGCAGATAGGCGACTCTCGCGGAACCTCGATCACCAACCCTGCCGACCTGCGACCCGGCGACATCATCCAACCCCACAGCGGCCACATCTTCATCTGGATGGGCGGCGGCAAGGTCGTCGAAGCTCCGCAATCGGGCGATGTCGTCAAAATCTCCGACTGGACCCCACCATCCTCCGGGTTGGCAGCGAAACGCTTTGCCTGACAGAACAACCCAGACCAGAACATCGCAACCCGATGACCACCCCGGAATGAAGTTTCACCCGAAGAAAGGTAGATCCCAGAAATGACGGTATCCGCAGCCACCGAATGGGAACAGGCCGCCGACGCAGTACGTACCGCCGCTGACGAGTTGCGCACCAGCGACTCCTCAGAGATCCGCGCGTGGGCGAAGAAGAACAAACTGCTCTCGCGCAGCATGTGGCCGAAGGTCAAGCGCGAGTTGGTCAAACAACTCGATCTCGACTACGACGTACTCCGCGACGCGGAAGCGACCAAACGCAAGAAGGAGATCGCCGAGGCCGCCGCCACCGCACCGTTGGTGGAACTGTTCGCCGCAGGTGACGAGCGGGGTAGCTTCGCTGTACTCGGACCGGTCGACGACGCGGCCTGGTACGGGACGTTCCACAAGAACGACACGGTCTTCAAGGAAGGCAACCAGCGCTCGGCAGACGACTCCGCAGCCGGTAAGGCGGTATTCCTCGCCGGCAAAGCACGGGAGGACGCGAACGTTCCCGCGGTGCGGTTGCTCCTGCACATCTCCAATCCGGAGATCGACGGGAACTCCCTCGCCGGTATGGCAGCCAAGCACGGTGTTGCACTCGACCTCGACATCACCGACAACAACCGGGCCGTGGACTGGTGCGAAGAGCCTGGTTACCAGGCGTGGCAGGCGATTCGGTTGTCGGATCTGTTCATCGAGGACGAGTCGTGAAACGCCACCTCGCCGCGGTCGCCGCTGCATCTGCCGTCGCTATTGCCCTGGCTGGGTGCTCCTCGGGCACGGAAGGCACCGCAACCGGCCCGTCCACCACGACGACGGGTGCACGGGCGCAGCAGTGGTCCCCGAACGAGACATCCGCCGTCGAGCCCACACGGCCCGCGGCCACTGTTCCGGAACACGCTCCCGAGCAGGTCGCCATCGTGGACCGCAGCGATCCGGCTGCCGTTGCCGACGCCGTGGTCACCACTTGGTTCACCTGGAACACCGCTGACGATCGCGGACCCAACGACGCGGCCGCCCGCACCGGCGACCTGCTCACCGAACGCTTCCTCGGCGACGTCACCGGAACCACCCCGACCGGAAGCCCCGGCGGTCAGTGGCTCGAATGGGCCGCGAAGGACGCGCAGGTCTGGCCGACGGTCAGCTCTGTACCGAACCAGGGCGCCGTGGACACCTCGACTGCGGTGCACCGGATGTATCAGGTCGAACAGACCGCGATTGCGTCCGATGGCTCCATCGTCGGCGTCGACACCGCAATCGTCGCCGTCCTGGTCGTCAGTCGCGGCGGTCTGTGGGCCGTCGACGACCTCAAAAAGCTATGACCAGCGAGAAGAACGTCCCCGGAACCACCCCCTCCCCGAAAGGAACTCCCGTGAGCGCTCCTGACCCCTACGACGAGCACCAGGACACGTACACCACCGAAAAGGCCGTTGACCTGCGCGGCCAGCGTCTACGCCGGCAATCTCGGCCCGAAGCCGAGACCGCCCCGATCGAGACTCCTGAACCAGCCCCGCAGATCGAGTCAGCCACCGAATCCGGCGATACCGAGTTGGTCGACGAGTCGGCAGGATACGACGACCCGTATGCGGTCGGGCAGGACGCACTGGCAGAGAACGACGAACCCGAATTCGACTACCGGTTCGAGCGGGAGACCAGCGAAGTCGACGACAGCCCCGCAACATGGGGCTGGCGCGGACGTGTCAACGCGGCGGTCGGCATGAAGATGGCGCCGAAGCCTGACTCGGCGGAGGTGCGGTTCCGCCAATCCGTCACCCGAGTTCAGCAGCCGCTACCCGGTTGCATGGTCGTCTCCGTGATCAGCCTCAAAGGTGATGCCGGAAAGACTTCGACGACCCTGACCCTGGCCAACACCTTCGGTTCGCACCGCCACGGCGTTGTCGCGTGGGATGCCAACCAGTCCACCGGGACCCTCGGAGACCGCGCGGCGAATCCCACCGATCCCGACGTCGGCCCCTGGGATGTTCTCGAGAACGCCCGCGATCTCACCTCGGCGGGAGCCGTGTCAGGTGCGCTCGGCAGGTTCTTGCGACTTCAACCCACGCACGACGAAGTCCTCGGAGCCGACACTTCGACCTCACGCGATCATGGCATCGGCTGGGACGAGTGCGCGGCGATCATGGCTGTACTCCGCCGTCATCGGGACCTGATCTTCATCGACACCGGCAACGAACCCGTGGCCGCGAATTGGCAATGGGCCGTGCAGCACTCGAACCTGTTGGTCGTTCCCCTGCCACTGCGCCTCGACATGACCAAGATGGCGTTGCGGATGTTCAAGGGGATCATCGCCCGCGGCTTCGGCCATCTGGTGTCCTCCGCGATCGTGCTGACTGTCGTGACACCCGGCTCCGATCCCACCCTCGAACCTGAACTCGTCGAGGGACTGGCTCGACTGGGCCTTCCGGAAGAGAACGTCATCCGGGTTCCCTACGAGCCGTCGTTCGCGACTGGAGAGCGCATCGTCTACGACCGGCTCCTTCCGTCCACGATCGAGGCTTACACCAATGTCGCCGCCGAAATCGCGGATGCTCTCGCTGCCAGCGTGTACGGCCGCGCTGCCGAGTACGCCGACCCGTACACCCCCGAGCAGATCCAACGTCCTCCGGAAGTTATTCGACGTACAGCCCGACCCGAACCGGTCGCGCAGTACGAGGACCGATACGCGGAGTACGAGCCGGAACCCCGGCCGAACCCCCGCCCCCTCCGTCCTCGCCCGGTAACTCCACCCCACCCGCGAAGTCGCGGGCGCCTGGATTGAAAACCACTGCACCACAGCCGAACACCACATCGAAAGGGAACACGATGAACGAACAGAACACACCGGTGAGCCCGTCCACCCGCGGCGGCCGGCTGCGTCGAGCGGCAGCCATCACCTCCGGCACCATCGCCCTGGCAATCATGACCGCCGCTCCTGCCGCAGCTCAGGACGCGCCGAAGTCGAAGAACCCATTCGAAGGGGTCACCCCTACCCTCGAGTTCCTCGGACCTGCGTTCCAGAACGTCTGGGTCCGCGTGCTCGGCACCATCTGGGCACTCGCAATGGGCGGTGTCGGCGTGAAACTGATCTTCGCGCTGTACAAGATGCGAGCAGCGAAGAACGGCGGCTACGCCTCGGAGATGACCGACAACGCCGCTGAGGTCAAGACCGCAGCCACCGCCTTCGGCGGCCTGACACTTCTGACCGTCATCATCGGCGCCATCATGTTCGTCACTCAAGGCTGAGACGAATTCCGTTCCATCTCAGCATTGTTCACGAGAAAGAAGAGAACTCATGGTCAAAGATTTTTCTCAGGTAGGTACGGGCAACCGTCCGGTCGCGGCGACTGGATCCACGGGTGGCGGATCGGGGTTCTTCTCTGACCGTAAGCGCGTTATCGCCACTGGTGTCGTCGCAGTGGTGTTCCTCGCGTTGGTGATCGCGCTCCTCACCTCCGGTGGTGGTGATGACAACAAGGGGAGCGGGGCCGATGCAATTCGTGCAGCCCACGGTCCGACGACGACCATCGACGGTGTCCCGGCGGGATACACCCGCGATCAGGCGGGAGCGCAGACCGCGGCGGTGAACTTCATTCAGGCCGATGGTCAGACGTACCAGGGCCGGATCGACGTCGCGAAGCTGCGGGAGGTCGCTGTAGCGTCCGATCCCAGCCCTTCCTTGCAGAGTGTTCTCGATATCTCCAGCGGCCGAACTGATCTGGGAAAAACCGTCAACAACGTGCCGCTGATCGTCACCGTCACCGACTTCACTCAGGACTCGGCCACGGTGTCGGTGTGGGGCATGGGCGTCGGTCAAAGTCCGGTCAGTGAGGGCAGCGACAAGGTCGGCATCCTCACCGTTTACTCGACTACCACCGTCACGGTGAAGTGGGAGAACGGGGACTGGAAAGCCCAGGACTGGAAGTTCGTCAGTGGCCCGTCCGCAGATGATGCCCAGTTCCCGGCGGCTGATTCACCGCTCTCGAAGCCTGGCGCGAACGGCTTCTACACGTTCTACGTCAACTAGAAGGGGGCCGACTGATGTGGCGCAAAATCATTCTGACCGCGGTCGTGGCATTGTTCGCGATGCTCGGACTGGCGTTGCCGGCGGCAGCGGAACCAGTTGCTGTCCCCAACACCGACCCGGCTCCTGGCGTGCAGAATGCCACTCAGTCGGGCAAGGAACTCCCCAAAGGATTTCCCGATGATCTGAAGAAGTTCGTCGCCGGCACAGACGAATTCAAATCCGCCTCGTGGTTCACCGGCGTCTGCAAGGACAAAGGCGGCGACATGGGCCAGTACTCGACACAGGTCATGCACAACGAAAACCGGTTGATGTACTGGACGGCAAAAGAATCCGAGCGGATCGCCATGTGGGCGCCGCAGGTGATGATGTCGAAGAATCCGGCTCTGATCGACGCTCTGGTCGCCGCCGGCGGTGCCGGTACTCAGATGTCCGGAGTTGACATGGGCGTGGAGGCGAACCAGAAGGCCGCCTTGAGCATCACGGACGAGTCGATCCTCAAGGGTGTCTATCCGGATACGTATCCCCTCGACGAGGCCGCGGACATGTACCCGCCGTCTCCGACGTGTGCGCAGGATCTGGCCCGGTGGACGACGAAGACGACGAGCACCTGGGGTTTCGAGTGGAGCCCGACACCGGACGCTGCCTCGCTCGCGGTGATGAAGAAGCAGCCGAACGCCGACAAGGTCCCCGACGCTGCGTGGACTTCTCCCTGCGCCGGCAACGGTGTTCCCAGCGTCCTGTGCATGCACGCGATGTTCGTCAACTGCGAGCGCGCCAACGAGAAACCAGATGACCTGTTCGCGTGCACTGAATGGAACACCAGGGTCGGGAAAATGTTCGGCGGCACCATGAACTGGATCGATCAGAACACCAGTTTCAGTGACCGCCTCGGCGAGACCCTCGGAGGGATGATGAGGGCGACGCCTGCCTATATGGGCGGCAAGATCTTCGTCGACAGTTTCACCTTCGCGTGGGATACCGTTGCCGGTCCGCTCGGTGATCTGGTCGCGTTCGTCAAAGACCCGTCGGACGTGATCGATTCCTGGGCGAACAAGTTCAAGAGTTCGGCGATGTCGATGACCGATTCGGTCCTGCCCGGTTTGGCAGGAATCGGCGAATTCGATCCGTTGGAGCCGCAGTTCTTGACGGTGTACGCGATGTCGACGGGGTTGGGGCTCCTAGTGCTGGCTATCGCCACGATCTTCGCGCTCTACAAGTCAGCCGACGGAAGCCGCCCAGGCGAAGAACTCGCCAAGGACTTCTTCGGATACTTGCCCGCTGGGATCATGCTGATGCTCTTCGCTCCCTCTATCGCCCAATTCGTCATCAGTCTCGCCCACGAGATCTCGGTCGCGTTGGTAGGCGCGATCGGCACCACCACCGACGAAGTGATCAACAACGTATCGACCTCCCTGGGCGCTCTCAACGACGAAACCTTGGTCGGTGGAGCCGTGGCCGGCATCATCGGATTCGGGTTGATGGTTGTCGGTGTGCTCTCGGTCTTCTTCGGCTTCTTGATGCATGCGGCCGCGCTTCCCGTTCTCGCAGTGGTCAGCGGTATCGCATTCGGCATGTGGGTGCATCCCACCTGGCGAAAGAAGGCGCTTCGGCCGGTGATGATGTTTCTCGGTGTCGTGCTGTCCAAGCCCATGTTGTTCGTTCTGCTGGCCGCGGTGTTCGTTGTCATCAACGTCTCGGCGCAAGGATCGGTCGCCGACGACGGCAAATTGGAATCACTGGGCCAACTCGCCCTGATCGCCGTGTGTTTCGTGATGATCGGTCTGGCACCGTTCGCGTTGCTCAAGTGGTCACCGATCCTGCCGACCGCTGCGGATTCCGCCGACTTCGGTAGCTCGGGCTCAGCCTCGGGCGAGATGATCGGCTCGTCGGCGAGCATGTACCAGCAGCAAGCCGGAGGCGGCTCGGGCGGCGGCGGCGACGGGGGAGCTGCGTCCCGCAATGCCGATGTCGCGACTTCACCCGGACGCGGCACCGGACCGTCCGATCATCTCGGCGGTCACAATTCCTCCCCGGACGCATCGTCGGCGTCATCCGATCACGCGTCCAGTCGATCGGGCCACGGAGGGCAAACCTCGTCCGGTTCCGTCGGGATCGGTGGCAAAGACTCCGGCAAGGGCGGAGCCAAAGCGGGAAGCGCCGAATCGAAATTGATGAGCGCGGCGAAGACAACCGCCGGCGCAGCGGCAGGTGCAGCGACAGTGGCGGCGCCGTTCGCGGTGGCTGCTGCCGGTGCAGCGATGAACAAGGCGGGGGCCTCGGCCCAGAACGCTCCCGAACACGCGGACGGAGAACACTGATGAGCGAACAACGCACGTCGATCCTGGGGCGTCAGATCGCCCGCAAAGGAAACTTGCCTTTCGCCGAACCGGTCTTGATCGCCTGGAGCGCGACACTCGTCCTGGCGCTGGTCCTGATCTTCGTCATCGGTCAGAACATCTGGGTTCTCGGGTTCGACTTGGCGCTGATCCTGGCCGTCATCGGTGCGACGTTCGAATTTGGGCAGCGTGAGTCCTACGCGGCAAGCAAAGCCAAGCAGATTCGAAACCGTCAGCGCCGCAAGCGCGGTGAGCACGTGTACGTCAGCGCCAGGGACGAAAACTTCGGCGATCCCGACCACGATCCAGGGTGGGAGTTCCCTGTCCCGCTCTACCAGACGAAGCCGGTGGATCTGGCCGGTACCGGGCTCGACGACATGTTCATCCTCGAGCACACCACACCGGGCGACAACAACTACTACTCCGTGATCGTGGCGATGCAAGGTTTGGCCGAAGGTCTACGCGGTGATGCGGAGTGGGCGGTGACCTCAGCTGCGTTCGGTCGTATCCTCGCCGGGTTCGCGAAACGGTCCTCGTTCGTTCGGGGTGTGGCGCTGCTGCACCGCAGTGTCCCGGCCGACATGGCGCCGCACGAGAACTGGATGATGCGCATGATCTCGGCCGCCGGTGAATCCGTGCGGCGCATCGACGAAGCGATCCGTTCCTACGGTCAGCTCCTCGACCGCAACGCCCCGTATGTCGAGGAACACCGCTCGTACTGCGTACTGATCATTCCGAAGTCGCCGACGTTCCTCGCCGAAGCTGCGCGCATCGCGCGCCGCAAGGATGCTGCCCTGGTCGGCGGTATCGCTCAGGTCATTCGCGACGAAACGGAGAAGGCGCAGCATTCCCTCGAACGCGCCGGTATGGGCCGGGTGGAGGTCTACGGCGAACAGCGAGCCTGCGCGGTGATCCGCGCATTCCAAGACCCCACCTTCCCTCTCGACGCGCACAAGGGTGTGCGGTGGAACAACTGCTGGCCCTCCTACATCGGCCGCGACGAGTCGGTCGAGGTTGCGGGAGCGTGGCACACACGGGCCGGGGTGATTCCCCCGCGGGCGATCGAACCGCGTGAACTCGGCCCGTTGTGGCTTGGTCCGTTCCTGACCGGAGTCGAGCCCGACGTCGGAGACGACGAGATCGCCGCCGCCCCGACCATCCGCACGGTGATGGTGCGCATGGATTTCGTGGAAGCCTCCCAGTCCCGCGAAGCCGCGAAGAAGGACGTCACCCGCGACGAGGCCAAGCGCATCGAGGAGAGCCGCAAGGGAAAGACCACCGACGGCGCCTCCGACGTGGCGATCACCGAATCAGCTCGCCGCCGACAGGATCTTCTGCCTGGTAGCGGCCACCACGGCCTGATCTATTCGATGGCCGTCTCGGTCACCGGCCGAAACGAAGACGACGCACTACGCGCCGGTACACGCGTGGAGCAGGCCGCCGACAACTGCGGCATCGGAGAAATCGTGTGGCAGGACAACCGCCACGACGTGGCCGCGTTCTTGACGTTGCCGCTCGGCCGCGGACTGGCGGCCACCAAATGGACTCGAATCAAGACAAGGGGCTGAACCGGCGATGACGAAGACAGAACAGACCACGGCGCACCGTCGCGGCCACAAGAAGTCCAACCGATGGACCCTCGCACCCAGCCTCGGGAAGAAGAACGTCCAGGTCGAGAGCGCGGAGGAATCCGCAGTCGCCCAGGCGGTCCACTCCTCCGACCGGATCACCACCCGCCGGCCTGCCCCCAAACGCAACCGATGGTTGGACCGGTGGGGCTGGTACGAGGTGCGGGCGGAAGGTGCGTGGACCACCACCCGGCAAGGTGAAGCGCTGAACCTGGCCACGATGCGCCGCTCGGTGCGTCACGAAGGACTCATGACCGGGCTGAACAAGATCAACCAGTCGATGGTGATCACCGATCCGTTCGCGCTCTACGGCTCGGAAATCGAGAACATCAACGTCGCTATCGTCGGTGACATCGGCAAAGCGAAGTCGTCGCTGATCAAAACCGCGTTCTGCATCCGTCAACTCGCCCTGGCGAACAACCGGCAGTGCGTCGTCATCGACAAAAAGCGTCAGGGCAACAAGGGCGGCGAGTATTCCGGTATCGCGCAGGCGATGGGCGCCCGATCGATCCGATTCCTCGCCGGCGGTGACGGTGTCCGGATCAATCTGCTCGACCCGGCTATCGCGAGCGGAACCCAACGTACGGACGGCGTTTCCCCGGCCGGCCAGGAAGCACTGGTCGGTGCCGTCATCGAAGACACGATGGGTCGTTCCCTCGTCGAGACGGAAAAAGCAGCTGTGCGCCAAGCACTCAAATCCGTCAACGAACGAGCCGATGCGGAGAACCGCGAACCGACCTTGCGCGAACTCGCCGCGGAACTGCTCGAAGCGAGTCCCGGCAGCGGCAACATCTTCGGCTCACTGCACGCCGAGGACTCGCGCCGCTGGGGCCTCAATCCTGGTCTCGCACTGCAAGAACTGTGCGAAGGAGACCTCAAGGGCCTCGTCGACGGCGCTACCTCCCCGGAGGTCCGCGAGGCACTCGATCATTCGTTCGTGCACTTCGACGTCTCGGCCCTCCCGAACAAGGGACCGGCGTTGCGAGTGATCATGACCGTGATCAACACCTGGCTCGCGAACGTTCTCGCAACCCGCTCCGCCAAGCACATGCAAACGCTGCTGCTGATCGAGGAAGGCTGGCACGTCGCCGACGGCTCGACCGGAAAGGTGTTCCGGGAGAACATGAAACTCTCTCGCGGCCTCGGACTTTCGACCGTTTCGGCGTTCCACCACATCTCGGACCTCCCCGTCGACTCTCCCGCGCGGGCGCTGATGAAAGAAGCCGGAATCGTCTTCTTGTACGGGCAGGACCGTGTCGAGGATGCGGAGGAAACAGCTCGCATGTACCACCTGCCGGCCGGGTCGACGGAAATCATCATGTCCCTGGCGAAGGGACATTGCCTGGTCAAGTACGGCAGCGCCGACCCGATTCTCATGCAGCACGTCCGTTCCGATCTGGAAATCGAACTGACCAACACCGACGAAGTGATCAAGGGGGAGGCAGCATGATCCCGACAGACGCTCCGGAACGCCTGACGACGCTTCCTGTGCCGCCGCTCGTCGCCTTCACCATTCTGGTCGTCGGGTCGGTAGCGGCCTGCGCGCTCATGATGTGGGTTCTGATGATGCGGCGCAGGTCCAGCGGCCGTAGGACGACCCTGTCACCGCGTGGCCGGCCATCCGGCATGGCATCCACCCGCACCACACTCTCGCGGTCCGAGCTTGTGATGCCCGACCCGATCGAAGGAGACAAGTCGTGAGTACAACTCAGCGTCCTACGCAACCGATGGCGCCGCCTGGCGTGCTTCCTATTGTCGGTCTCGTTGTTTCGGTCGTCACCAGCGTCGTTGCCGGCGGATACATCTCGGGTGTCGTGTCCGGTCATGGCGGCGCTCTCCCCACCGGTGTGTACGGAGTTCTCGACGTGTTCGAAGGGCTGTTCCGGAATCCGGGCGACCCGGCACTCGCGTGGCCGGAAGGTTCTCGGCCGGGCGGACCGGTACTGACGTGGGTTTCCATCGCGATCGTTGCGGCGTTGTGCCTGTGGATGGGGCTGTTCGTTTCCGGGCAGCAGATGAAACGCGCCGCCGCTCGGCGGGTGCGAGAGTCCGGATTCGCTGACCGCACCGAACTTGCCCGAACCGGTATCAGCGAAAAGGCGGCCGTCCGGAAGGCGAAAGCGACCCGCCTCTCACTCAAAGACGTTCCGGTGCGCCGCATCGATGCCGCTGTCGAGACCACCCGAGTCGCGGAGCTGTACGACCACAAAGGCGAGGGCGTGTTCCTCCAGTACCGCGACGGGCTGACCTGCACCGGACCGACCGGTGCAGGTAAGACGTGGCGTGTCTGCTGGAAAGGTGTCACCGACGCCGTCGGCCCGGTCGTCGCTACCTCGACCCGCGGCGATCTGTTGCGCTCCACGTGGGCGCAGCGCCGGGAAGTCGGGCACGTCGAGGTCTTCGACCCGGAGGGGCTGACCGCGATCCCCAATCCGATGCGGTGGTCGATCCTCGACGGGTGCGAGGATCCGGAAGTCGCCAAGCGGCGTGCAGAAGCACTGGTCCAGGCCATGCCGATGGACGACACCAGCAATTCCGGCTATTGGAACGGCAAGGCCGCGATGCTCATGCGCGGCTACCTCTACTCCGCGGCCGTCAAGAACAAGAACATGATCGACCTGCGGATCTGGGCGTCCTCGCGCAACGTCCAACTGGTCCGCGATGTTCTCGAGCAGGACCTTCCGGACTGGCACGCCGAACTCGAGCAAGCCTTGGACTCACAGTCCGATTCCTCCGATGACGTGGTCAGTGCGTGCGCGCGGTTGCTCGAACCGTTGGCGTCTCCGAAGTTGATGAGCGCGATCAACGTCCCCCGTAGCGAGTCCGCGGATCTGCATGCGCTGATGACCGAGGGCAAGAACACTGTGTATCTGGTCTCGGAAGGACACAGCGCTTCGGCGGCCGCGTTCACCACTGTGCTCTCGGCCGAGCTCTATCACATCGCGAAGACACACGGGCTGGGCAACGAGGACGACAAGATTGATCCGCCGTTGCGGATGGTCCTCGACGAAATGAACAATGTCGCGGCGATTCCGCATATGCCGGATCTGATCACGGACTCGGGCGGCCGCGGAATCCAGATCTGGGCGTTCGTGCACAGCGCCTTGCAGAACGAGAAGCGTTGGGGCCGCATCGACGGGCAACGGTTGTCGAGCGATTCCCCGGCACGGATCTACTTGCCAGGCCTAGGTGACGAAGGCGAATTGTCGGCGCTCTCACGGTTGATGGGTAGCCGCGACGAATACATCAGCCTGGACCCGCGTTCGGCACCGCGCAGCGTTCCGGTGATGGCACTCAACGAAATTCGTGAAATGCCGGAAGATCAAGCGTTGATGATCTACCGCAACGCCAGGCCGATGAAGGTGCGGCTGCCGTCGGTGTGGGATGTTCCGGATCTCTCGAAGCGGGTGCGGGCGAATCAGTCGGCGTTCGACGCGTTCTGCGCGAAGGCCGAACTATGAGCTCCGAATCTGCGGCCTCGCCGTGGGAGTGCGCGGACCACTGGGCGCCCGGGGATTCTGCGTTGTGGATTGGCGTCGGCGCCAGCGGGGTGTACGAGCGGCCGATCATCGTCGTCTCCCCGGCCGGCGCCCTCGTTCGGGATCCGGAAGTAACGTACAACGACGGTATCTTCACTCTGTCCGACGGATTACGGGATGTGCGGCACCGTGATTCGTGCGAACCGTGCGCAGCTTCGGTGCGCATGCTCCATCAAGGAGGTGTGTGATGAGTATTCCGGTATACCAACCTGGCCCGGCTGATTGGCGCCACCTGGATCGCGAGGCTGCTGCGGAGCTGTGGCTCGAGCTCGGGCAGTGGGTCGAGTGGCTGCGCCGGCGGTACAACGTCGGTGGGCAGCAGATCCGATCGTGTTGGTACAAACATGATCCAATGGTCGAAGAGCTGACGGCGGCGATGTGGGCGCACCGTGAGGTGTACCAGCAGCTGAAGAAGAACCCGTATCACGGCGGTATGGCAGCCTGGCACAACCATGTGCTGTGGCCGATGATCTCTCGGCTGCCCAAGATGGGCTTCAACGAGGAATGCCGTGGCGGAGAGTGCGGCTACCAGCCGAACGACCCCAAGATCGGCACGGATTTCGCGGAATTCGTCGCCGCCGACACCGACCCTCGACCCGAAGCCGCGGACGCACCGCTGATCGATCAGGTCCTCGGGTTGGTCGATAGCGCAGCCGGGAAGGTGACTGCGCTGACGATGGATCAGGTTCTCGAGATGATCGACGGCGGCCGCGCGACCGCCGAAGATCCTTCTGACGATTTCACGGCCGTCGAGATCGACGGCGACCGGTGGGAATTCGACGACGACACCGAAACATATCGACCCGTCGAATAGCCCTCACAAGCCGAAGCCTCAACAGCCCCAGGCCCTTCGGGCGGTCTCGCCCACCGTTCGAGATACGGGACCGGGGTAGTTGATGCTTCTCGTGTCCGCCACGGCTGCGGCGATCGTGGGTTGTCCCGCCTGGGACCTGCGCGCCGTGCTGTGGCGGACACACCCCTTTTTTCATAGGATGCTGTGCAACACAACTCGATTCGGATTGGTGGACTGCCATGCAGGAGCACGACCCCCTCGGACGGATGGATTTCCCTTTGATCCGGTCACTCGCGCGGATGAGTGGAATGTTCATCCGGTCCGGATTGATTTTTCTCGCCCTGTTCGTCGCAGCATCGCTGATTTCTCAGGAGACACCGGGCCAGTGGGCGGTCGGCGCATTCGTCGTGCTCTGGCTGGGTTTCGGGCTCACGCTCCGGTGGCTCTCGGTATCGCGATTTACCGACCTGTGACAGTTCCCGCCGCTTGCCATGACTGTGGCCCTCGACCTTTCCGGTCGAGGGCCACAGTCGTACAGCGAGTTCGTCAGGGCAGCCCGAGTGCGATCGCGAGTGCTTTGTTCAGTTTGACCACTGTTGCGGGGGAGAGCGCTCCCGCCGGCCTGCTCGCGGCGAGCTCGTCGTCGAAGAGCTGGATGAGGTCGTCCGCCAGGATCGAACCGACAAGTGGATCTGCGGCACCGAGGGGGACGGCCGTCGGAACGCCGGGCTTCGGTGTGGTGGTCACGCGTGCGGCGAGGACCGTGTTCAGGTTGCGGTTACGGACGTTGTTGGAGACCACCACCCACGGCTTCTCGCCGTGTCCCATGTCGAACCAGTAGATCTGCCCGCGGAGCGCGGCCGTCATTCGCCGTAGGCCTGGTCGACGCGCTCGGTGTAGCTTCGCCGCCGCGCTCGTTGTTCCGTTAGGCCTTCTTCTTGATCCTTGGCGAGTTCGGCATAGCCGGCTTCGAGAGCCTTCTCGCGGAGTGCTTCTGCACCCACACGGAGAAGGGCGCGCGCGATCCCGGACTCGGAGTTGTCGCGGATGGTGATGTGCTGCTGCTGCGCCCATTCCCGCAGGATTCCTGCTTCGAGGCGGTCAGGGTCGGCGAACACGGCGATTTCCGCTTGATCGTCGCT
Organism: uncultured Rhodococcus sp.; assembly: GCF_963525155.1. NCBI lineage: Bacteria > Bacillati > Actinomycetota > Actinomycetes > Mycobacteriales > Nocardiaceae > Rhodococcus > uncultured Rhodococcus sp. Next base: position 10,263 of record NZ_CAURKP010000018.1, on the reverse strand, counting down.
GTCGAGTGTTACAGGTAGCCGTTTCACATCCATGTTTCACAGTGTGACTCACTTTGTGTGTCACGGCAATGAGTTTTTCGACACGCCGTCGATCCTGTCGGCGGGGTTGGCGATACTCGTCGAATGAAACTGTTTGCCCGGAAGCGGGATGAATCGGAATTCGTGGAGTACGGCTTCGGTCTCGTGAGTGAAGTCGGCATCGATCGCGTCAACACTGAGGACTCGACGCTGGTCGATCTTTACTACTGGAGCGAGGGAGTCCGCGAACCGCTCCGGGAAGTCCGCTACTTTAAGGTCACGGACTGAGTTCGGCGTTTCGCACTCACGTGCACGCCTCGTCGAGCGCGACAGGCACTGTGCGATCGGTAGGGTCTAGCTCGTCGAGCAGGCTGAGGGGAGCAGCGACGATGGGTCGAATATGGCTGGATGTTCCGTACGTAGAGAAGGATCTGGCGAAGGCCGGGGGCGCGAGGTGGGATCCGTCAGCCAAGCGATGGTATGCGCCCCGAGTTGAGATGGCTGATTTGTCGCGGTGGGTCGCGATCCCTGACATTCCGGAGTTCCTGCCGGGTGAAGACCGGTCTCTCGGTCAGGGTCTGTTCGTCGACCTCGTCCCTGATACGTGTTGGTTCACCAATGTCCGGTACTGCGTCGAACCGAAGGATTGGGAAAGACTGCGCCGAATGGTCACGCGGCGCGCCGGGATGCAGTGCGAGATCTGCGGTTTCCCGGAAGACAGAGCGTCGCAGCGGTGGCTCGAAGTGCACGAGAGATGGCAGTACGACTGGCCGACCAAAGTGCAACGTCTGGGCCGGCTCATCTGTCTCTGTACGCCCTGTCACCAGGTGACGCATTTCGGATTCGCGCAGATCAAAGGCAATGAAGAGCAAGCTTTGCAGCATCTGATTGCGGTGACCGGAATGACCCGTCCGCAGGCGCGGCGCCATGTTGCTGCCGCATTCGATGAGTGGCGAGCTCGCTCCGTTGGGGAATGGACTCTCGATCTGAGCATCCTCACCGACGTCGGGGTTCAGGTGCGTCGACCTCCTGGCGCGGCTGATCGCCGGATCATCGCAAGCGGCCGGCCCACCTCGACACAAGTCCAGCAACCACAACCGGTGGTTCCCCCGCTCAGTCCTGCCCCTGCGATCGCTGCACCTAGATGGCGCGATCGGATCGCGGGATGGTGGCGATCACGCTGAGATCGCCCGCCCCCTCTGTCGTCTGACGAAACGCCAGGCCGTCGGCTGTCACAGGCGCGGTCCGCGGCGTTTTTGTTCGTGTTCCACGTGTTGGGCGATGGTGTGCTGGTGCTCGAGCGTCGCCTGCTGGCGCTCGGCGCGGCGCTGTTCTTCGCGATGTTCTTGCATGCGGTCGTGCAGGGTGTCGATGTCGCGGTGAACGGTGTTGAAGGGTGCGATGTCGGCTTTGTTTTCGGGTCGGTCGCCGGCCGCTGAGGTGGTGTCGGTGATGTTGTGGCGGTCGCGGTATGCCTGGATCTCGGCGGCGGTGCGATCCCACTGCGCTGCCAGCTCCGGGTCTTCGGGACGCGCTTCGAGGTGCTCGGTGAAGCGCAGTTCGGGGTCGTTGCTGCGCTGGTCGTCGGTGCTGATGCGGCGGGTGTTCGCGGTGTGTTCGGCTGCGATGTCGGTGTAGGTGGCGTCGAGCTGCTCGGCGAGGGTGGGGTCGACGAGGTGGGCGTCGAGGTCGGGGGAGGGCACCCAGTGCGGTGCTGCGGGGTCGGCGGGCTCTGATGCGGCCGGCGCGATGGTGTCGAGTGCGTCGGTGATGCCGGTGACGTGTGCGGTGGAGTGCGCGGCGGTCTCGATCGTGCGGCACAGTTCGTCGACGTCGAAACCGGCGTGGGTGACGAGTTCGCGGATACGTCCTACTGCTGCGTTCCACCTCGGGTCTTCGGTGCGTTCGGCGGCGGCGACCGCGAGAGGGAAGTGCTCGCGCAGGATCTCGTCGTGGTCGGCTGCCCAGCGGGTGTTCGTCTTCTCGGTTGCTGCGGTGATGGCTGGTGCCATGTCTTTGATCAGGTTCGCTGCGGTGACGTCTTCGCCGCGCGCTTCGAGTTGCTGTGCGTGCCAGGACAGAACTGCCTCGGGTGCGATCCCGGTGAGCGCTGCTTTGCGCAGGTGGCGGCCCAGTCGCTGCACACCGGCTTCGGCGAGGATCCGTTCGGCGATCTCGGGTTCGAACGCTTCCCGCACGGGTCGGTGGATGCGGGTGGTGTCGAGTTGCGCCCGCGTCTCGTCGTACCGGCGGATGGTCGCGCCGATGCCGTCGGTGCGCTCATGTTCCGGTCGGGCGGTGGCGTAGCGATCGGCGACGATGCGGGCGTAGTCGTCGAGTTCTTTGTCGGTGCTGGTGGTGCGCGGTGGCAGCGGGGGGAGCGCTGTGTCGGAACGCTCGGCCGCCGCTTCTGCTGCGGCCTGAGTGGCTTCGACGATGCGGGAGTTCAGGACACGGGCGACATCGCGGGCGGTGTGGAGTTCGCCTGTTGCGAGTGCGTCGTTGAGGATGCGCCGGGCGCTGTCACCGCGGTCGTGCGCCTGTCCGAGTGTGGTGCGCAGTTCGGCGAGGCTGCCGGGGTTTTCGGCGGCGATCGTCGCGAGCAGTGCTGCGGGCAGCGCCCGGTCGAGGACGTCGTCGAGCCAGCGATCGCGCAACCTGCTGTGTGCGGCGTGGTACGCCTCGCGGAGTCGTTCGGGACTGCGGGCGTGCTCGAGCGCCTCACGGATCTCGGTGATGGCGGCTTTGTGGCCGTTGTCGTTGGCGAGGATCTTTTCGAGTACTTCACGTGAGGCCGGGTTGTTGATGGACCCCAGGTGCATGCCCTCGGTGTCTTGGGTGACGCCGGGTTCGACGGGGACGTACAGGTGGTTTTCGGTGCGGCCGCGGGTGGTGGCGACGTAGAGGCCGGGCCGGTTGGTGGTGTGTCCGACGGTGGTGTGGGAGGTGTCGACGGTGATGCCTTGGCTGCGGTGCACGGTGGCGGCGTAGCCGAGTTCGGTGTTCCGTTTCACGTACCGGGCAGGCAGGGTGATCGTGCCCTCGTGGGTTTTGCTGCGCAGGTTCAGTGAGCCGTTCTCGTTGACGGCGGTGACGGTCCACAAGTCGCCGTTGCGGACGAACATGTTGCGCCGTTTGCCGCCCTTGGTGCGCAGACGGCGCTTGTTCTTGCGGGTCAGAACGATGTCACCGACTCCGGCGTCGAGTTCGTCGGACAGGGTCACTGTGTTGCCGGATTTGGCGGTGCCGGCGACGCGGTAGTGCGCTTGGATCGCGAGGTTCACTTCGCGGACGTCGTCTCGGGTAGAGAGCATGACGATCGAGGTTTTCCCGGCGTCGATGTCGGCGAGGTAGGCGGTGGCGGCGGCGTCTTTCATCTCGGCGGCGGTGCCCTCGTGGACCCATCCGCGGGCGTAGAACAGCTCCAAGCTGCTCTCTTCACCGTGCCGCAGGGCGAGGGAGTTCTCGGCTTGTTCGGTGTCTTTGCCGAAGCGCACGACGACCGTGAGTTCGGGTGCGTTGGTCTCTTCGGCGAGCAGTCGCAGCGCTCCACCGGTTTCGACGGCGTCGAGTTGGTTCGGGTCACCGAGTAGACGGACCACGGCGCCCTTGGCGGCGGCGATTTCGGTGATGGCGGCGAGGTCTTTGGTCGATGCCAGGGATGCTTCGTCGACGAGCAGCATCGCCCCGGCGGGGATCTCGATGTGCTCGGGGAGGCTGCGTGGTTCGTGGCCTTCGAGGCCGCGCCACGGGTACGTCAGGGTCGCGAGGGTGTGGGCAGTGACGTCGATTTCTTCGCCCAAGGTTTCGGCCGCGACGGCGGATGGTGCGAGCGCAATGACCTCGTGTCCGGTTGCGCGCCAAGTGTCGGTGACCGCTTTCATCGACGTCGTCTTGCCGGTGCCGGCCGGGCCGACACCGACGGCGAGCAGTGTTCCGGAGCCGACGAAATGCTCGGCTAGTTCGCGCTGTCCGGCGTTGAGTGGGTGATCGCTGGTGCGGGCGATCTTTTCGACGACCTTGTCGAGTCCGGCTTGTGCCGCGATGTAGGCGGTCGGTGTTCGAGTGGCGTCGAGCATGAACTGTTCGGCGGTGATGATGCTCGCGGAGGTATGTAATGCGGTGCCGTGGTTGGTGAGGATGAACTCACCGTCGCGGCGTCTGAGAGCCTCCGGCGCGGGGGGTAGCTCCGCCGCCGGGAGGTGCACGGACGCGCCCAGTACGTGTTCGGTGACGGTCTTCACTGCGGCTGCGCGGGCTGCTTCGTCGGGGAAGGAGACGGCCGCGAAGTTGGCGTCGACGGCGCTGTGTACGTGGGTGATGGCCCACGTTGCGCGTCCGTTCTCGAGGTGTTCGACGACTCGTTTCGCTTCCTCGGCCGGTGTTCCGGCCTTGCGCATAGCCTGGTGTTCACGCACTCCGGCGGCGTGTTCGCGCTGCACGCCGCGCCATTGCTCGGCGAGGGTTCCTACTGCTGTGTCGTCGCCGAGGATGTGCGCGGATCGGGTGATCCAGTTGTTCTGCATTTCGCGCAGGGTTTGCGGTTCCTGCTTCCCGGCGCGGGTGTCGAGGTTGGCTTGTTGGTAGAGCGCGTACATCGCTTTCGCGCTGGGCATCCGGTCGTGTTTTTGGCGGTATTCGGCGACGAGCTGATCACGTCGGGTCTCGATCTGGGTGCGCCGTGAGGAGAACATTTCACATAGCTGCTGCGGCACTTCGGCGATCTCGACGACGTTCTGCCGGCCACGTCCGGTGCTGCGTTCGGTCAGTCCGAAACCGAGCTCGGTGTGCATTTTCGACATGATCGCCGCGTTGTAGCGCTGGGAGGCGGCGACGGCGTAGCGGTGCAGGGTGGCGCCGTCGAGAGCTCGCCACTTGCCGTCCTTTTCGGTGCAGACCTTGATGGACACGACGGCGTGGGTATGCAGGTTCGGGTCCCCCGCGCGGGAGTCGTAGTGGTCGTAGAGGGTGGCGACCATGCCGGTGGTGTCCTGGTGCTCTTGGCTCGTCGCACCGGTGCGGGTGAAGCATGCTTCCTTCTCGATCCAGCCGAGTGTGCCCTTGACGGTCTCGTGGTGGATTCGTTCGATCTGGCGGCGTAGATCGTCGTCGGCGAGAGCCCACATCGTCGACACGCTCTTGGGTGGTGTGAACACCAGATCTTGTCCTGCGACGGGTTGCCGGACGCGGTTCTTCTGCGCCGAAATCCAGGACCACAGCTCTTGTGGGTTCTGTGCGGAACGCTTGTGCGTCTCCTCGAACAGTGCGGTTCCGACCTTCTCCATCAACGCACCGGACTCCGCTTTCGATGGCCGGCGGGCATTGTCGACCGCGAACTGCTCCAGGGCTGCGCGGTGGGCTTTCAGCAGGGGGATGTCATTGGCGAAGTCCGGGAACTTGCGGCCGAGTCGAGCCTCTTTGACGGCCTTCTTCGGGTCCATCCCACTCTTGATTGACGCCTCAACCATAGGGTCGGCGTTGGGGTGCATGCCCTCCCCGAAGAGTGCCTTCATCTGCGGTTCCGACACCGTGGCGCCATCACTGATCCGATGCTCGTCCGCGATCTCGGTGTCGGCATCCATTCGTGCGAGATCTTCGAGTCCGCCACCGAACCACGTACCGGGCGGGGTGCCGTGTGCGGAGTAGTAGTCGGTCAACTCCTGCCCGTGCTCGCGTTCGCGGTCAGCGGTGGCAACCTGACTTGTCAGGTACTCGTAGCCATCGCCCGCGTGCAGCACGTGGAGCGTCATCACAAGGCCACCTTAGCCGCTTCCGGCGGCACAGAAAGAGCACCACACCCCCAAAGTCTGAAATTCAGCAAGAGGTGTGTCTGAATTTAGGGATTTGGCTGAGTGAAACGAAGTGCATTTGGTGAGGAACGAACTGCTGGTGCTGAGGAAAGCGAAGTGTTTGAAAATATGGATGAGCTGGATGGATAGATGGTTTGACATGGTGATGTGTGAAAAGGTTCAGTGGAGTTGTGATGGTTGGCCCGAGTTTTTGAGCCGGGAACCGTTAGGTGGGCGGGGAACAGTTGATGGCCGATCGCCGCTGCCGGCGGTAAGGTTTGCGGCATGGCGTCCTCAAACACATCTACGATCAGCGCGAGGGAACGGGCACGCGCAGCGAATGCCGCCCGTCTCGCGGAAGAGCAAGAGCGATTGAAGAAGGTCGAGGACGATCTCGTCCGATTCTTCAAGGCTCAAGAGTTGCGGGAGAAGATCGCGGACGATGCGCGAGTGCGTATCGAGCGCATCCGCGAAGAAACCGAGACAAAGATCGCGGACGCGGATCGTTCCGGTGCGGCTGCGATTGCGGATCTCAAATCTCGCGGCGAAACGGTGGCGAGCATCGCGCAGCTGACCGGCCTGACGACAACTGAGGTCAACAAATTGCTGCGGTCGACCAAACCGAAACAGAAATCGGAAAAGGCTCCCGCGGACAAGACTGCGTCGAAGGACGATCCTTCGTCCGCACCGGCTTCAACTTCGTCGACTGATTCTGCCCCGCTGGCGTCGTAGAAGCGATCAGCAAATCAATGCCGGCCTTCGCGGTTTTCCCCGGTTGGGTGTCAGCGACCGATTGTGCGTTGCCTGAGATCGAGCGGAGCGGGAACAGAAATCTCGGGCATCCACATGAGGGATATCGCTGTCCCCGGTTGGGGGAAACCGCCGCCGATTCGTCGGCAACTCTCACAAGCGTTAGCGGCGCGTTCCGATGCCAGACGTCCTAACGCTTCCGGCGCTCGGCGATCCGGAACGGGAACGACCCTCGCTCCGCGCCACGAACCACAACACTGCTGCGGTGCAGTCCTGCTCTGGCGCTGTTACCCGATCCGGAAGTTCCGTGCCGAGTCCGCTCTCGAAGAGCGAGTACGCGACACGGAGGAACTTCTAGTCTGCAGCGGCAAGATCGTCGTCGTGAGCGAAGATCAGTCGTCCGTCATCGAGTGCGATCGCCCACCGATGCACCGGAGCCCAATCCCGTCCCACCGACCCGGAATCGATGACCATGTCCGCGTAGTCCTCGATCACCACACCCGCATATGTTGTGCTCCCGTCGGGGTCGGGAACCGTGACTGTGACCCTGGAACCCACACTTATCGTGCCGCCGGTGTTGTCGGTCATTCCTGTGATTCTGGCAGAGCAACCCTGTATTTTCACGCGGGCTATCGGGCCGCGTGCCCTCGTGCAGTAAATGCGGGTACAGGTTCACGGATGAGGGTGTGTGCCGAGGAGGGCGGCCACGTCCAGGCTTGTCGGCCATTGCATCGACTCTTCGGGAACGCTCTGCAGTCCGTCGGCTATCACCCACACGGTGCCGGCGGAGTCGATGCTCACAGCGGGGTTGGTAGTGAAGATCGGTGTGCTTTTCACCGGTTCGAGAGTGCGGGAATCAAGCAGGGTGAACAGCCAGAACTGACGGGTGCGGTCGTACTCGACAGGCCCCTGTAGCGGCCACCATCCCGTTCGTGATGTCCCACGTGGGGGATGCCCGATAATCCACACGAAGTCCCCGACCTGCCCACCGTGAAAGGGGTCACCGTCGAGTTGTTCCATCGCACCGAGAGCGAGATCGGGAAGAACCCTCGATGCAGTTCCACTGTGGAAGATTCGCAGCGGCGCCCCCGCAAGATATGGCGATGCCCCTCGTCGACCTGGGACGGTCGCCAGTTCTGGGCCCACGGTTGTTTCTCCGGTCACCGTCACCCGAACCAAACGGTTACTCGACCCTACGTCGGCGTGAAGCTGCTCGATCAGAACGACGAAGGACTCACCGTCGACGGCTATCGATCTGACGTATCCATCCGCCACGTCCACCACAACTGGCTCGTTGCCCTCGGAGTACAGCGACCAACTCGTTCCGGACGGGCAGGCCAGGAAGTGCTCGCCGATCACAGCTCCCTGATGCACTGAGCGAGGATTGGCTCTCCGAGGCTCCTCACCGATCTCGCACCGGTACAAGCCTCCTTTGCCGCCCACCCAACATCCCGTCAGGGTGGCCCACACGTGCCTCGACGAGTATCCGATCGGACCGGGCAGAACATGCTCGCGCGCAACACGATCGGAGTCGATGCTCACCACGACCGGCAATTCCCTGTCCACGACCCACAACGTCTCGCCCGACGCCGACACGTCACCGGGGACGATCGACGGGCGAGCAGGTACGGGTGGTACGTGGTCGAGATCGAGATCGACGACGACACCCACTTCACGGTCCACCTCGAACAGGTCATCGTGCATGAACATGTCGTGGTTGAAAAAGCGTGGCGCCACCTCAACGTCGCGAAGTTCGCGGTGGCCGGGCACGATGTGCCATCCGTGATTTTCCGGCGGACGCCGGTAACGTTCGGTGACCAACTGAACTCGGGTCACCCGCCCACGCACATTCGTCGGGGTGTCGTACCCCATCACTCCGTAGAAGCGGCCGGTGAGTTCGACGTACCCGGTACGCGGTGTGAAGCCTCGCCAGGACGCCGTCCACCCGTCACCGCGCAGGACGCCGTTCCATTCCCACCTGCGAGGCGAATCCGGTCCGGTGTACTGAAAAACCGGGTCGCGATTGCTTGCTTCGAGGAGAGCGCGAATTGTCACCGTGCCGGCATCGGATGCGGGTTGTTCGGCGAAACGAAGAGGGAATTCGATCACCGCGCCCAGTTTCGGCGGCTCGATTTGGCCGTCCTCGATCGCGATTTCGTCGATCTGCACGATAATCGTGCGTTGGCGCGTCATGCGCCTTTCTGTGGAGTCATACTCACGACCGTACCAATCCGTGGCGCTGTCGTGTCTGTTTCTGGATGTGTACGTAGAGAGGCACCTCGAACCAGTTGTCCGCTGAGCTTGCGACTTGTCTGCGTTGCTGGGGTTCGGATCCAGACACGCGCAAACCACCATCTGAATCGCTCTGGGTTCGGTGGAGACTTCTGGCCTTGGAAACGAGGATGGAAGCATGCCGAATGAACGGGTGTCAGGGAGGCCGACGATGCGGCGGTATTCGCCGGAGGAGAAGGCCGGTGCGGTGCGGATGGTCCGGGCGTTGCGGGCCGAGCTGGGGACCGAGCATGGGACGACAGCGCGGGTTGCCTCGCAGTTGGGTTACGGGGTCGAGTCCGTCAGGTCGTGGGTCAAGCAGGCCGATATCGATGACGGTCTGACTGTGGGAGTGAGCACCGCCGAGGCCGATCGGATCAAGCAACTCGAGCAGGAAATCCGAGAACTGCAGCGCGCCAACGAGATATTGAAGCGTGCGGCGTCTTTCTTCGGGGCGGAGCAGGGCCGCCAGCACAAGAGATGACCGCGTTCGTCGATGCCAATCGCGGCGATGTCATCGCGGGTCGGAGGCTTGGGGTCGAGCGTATCTGCAAGGCCTTGCAGATACCTCCGAGCAGCTACTACGCCACCAAAAGCCGACCGCCGTCAGCTAGATCGGTCTCCGATAGCCGGTTGCGGCCGGCGCTACGGGGGTTGTGGGAGGAGAATTACCAGGTATATGGGGTGCGGAAGCTGTGGAAAGCAGCCCGAAGATCGGGCATCGATGTCGGCCGTGACCAGGTCGCGCGGCTGATGCGTGCCGAGCAGATCGCTGGTGTGCGGCGAGGGAAGAAGGTGCGTACCACCCGAGCAACGGCCGGGGCGGATCGGCACCCCGATCTGGTTGGGCGGGATTTCACTGCGACTGAGCCGAACCAACTGTGGGTCACCGGCCTCACCCACGTCCCGACCTGGGCGGGAATGGGCTACGTCTGCTTCATCACCGACGCTTACTCTCGGATGATCGTGGGCTGGCGCGTCGCGGCGAACATGCGCACCCAGGTAGTGCTCGACGCCATCGAGATGGCCCGCTTCAGTCGCGGCACACGGTTGACCGGGCTGCGCTGCCACAGCGATGCGGGCAGTCAATTCACCTCGGTCCGCTACGGCGAACGGCTCGCCGAACTCGGTGCAATACCGTCGATCGGGACCGTGGGCGATTCCTACGATAATGCTCTCGCCGAGAGCGTGAACGGCTACTACAAGTACGAACTGATCTACGGCCCAACGCATCCTGGTCCATGGCGCAGCATCGACGACGTGGAACTGGCGACACTGTCGTGGGTGCACTGGCACAATCACAGGCGGCTGCATGGTCACTGCGGCGACATCCCGCCAGCAGAGTACGAGAAGACGTTCTACGCTACTGAGCAGGGTGAGCAGGCCTTGGTTGAAATCAAATAGCCAGAGCCTCCATCAGACCCAGGGCGATTCA
>NZ_CAURKP010000017.1:0-61837 GCF_963525155.1 uncultured Rhodococcus sp. | reverse complement strand
CGGGCCCCGCCTCCCCCGTGGTGTGCGCGTTAATTACCCGGGGGGGGTTAATACTGGCGCACAGCAATTCAGGCGCGACAGATCATGACCGGCCCTGGCGCATGGTGCAGCAGATTCTGGCTGGTGGAGCCCATCACGGCGCCCGCCATCGCACTGCGGCCGTGACTTCCGACAACTATCAACTGTGCGTCGTCGGCGTATTTGAGCATGACGGGAGCAGCGGCACCGGGTTCACTGATGCGGGTGACCGGCACGTCCGGGTACTGGTCGGCCATACCGGCTAGATTTTCCGCCAGTAGCGCCGATTCCTCCTGCTCGACAGCCTCCCAGTCGATCAGGATTCCCGCTCCGCCTTCGCGGAAGGTGGACGAGCCCTGCCAGGTGTGGACCGCGATGAGCGGCGCGTCGAACTGATCGGCATAACGAAACGCGTACTCGACGGCCTTCTTGCTCAACGCGCTTCCGTCGACTCCGACGATGACGGGACGCTGATCCGGACCGGGATTCTCCGGCGAACCACGCCACACGGTGACCGGACAGGTTGCATGATTGGCCACCTTCAGTGCGGTCGATCCGAGCAGCCGTGAGCGCAGTGCGCCCGATCCGGTCGACCCCATCACGATCAGGCGTGCGGTACCCGAGGATTCGAGGATATGCGTCGACGCCGGCCCTGGCGCGATCTCGGATTCGATGGTCAGTTCGGGGAATTCGGCCGAAATCACCGTGGCGGCGGCATCGACGATCGCTTCGCCGTCTTCGCGGATCTGGCTGAGGAACTGTGACTGCAACATCACTGCAGCGGGACTGTAGATCGGGCCCTCCTGCGGCAGGGCGTGCGCCAGAATCAGTCGTGAGTTCACCGCGTTCGCGACGGAGGCCGCCCACCGGGCCGCCGCCGTCGAGGCCTCGGATCCGTCGATACCGGCGACGACATCCTGGTGTCCTGCAAGTGTGTTCATGTCTACTCCCTCTGAAATGATCGAGATCGGTCGACTGGTTACAGCGACGTCACCAGAGTGACGATGCTGACTTCACGGCTTCCTTCCACGTCTTGCGTAGCAGGGTCGATTGCCCGTCGGCTATTTCCAGTTCTCGTCGGTAGGCCATGCCCAATCCGAAACTGGTGAGCGAGGTATGCTCCTGCTCGGCTGCCATTGCAAGTAGATGATGTTGGGCGACAACGGAATCCTGGTGCTCGCCGAGAACATCCTGGAAGTGGCTGAAATGCTTCAGTGCACGCTTCGCTCGGCTCTTCGACACGGGTTCCATGACCTCGATCGCGTACTTCATCCGCTTGGCTCCCTTGCGGGCGCGGTGCATTCGCTCGTCACGCTCGGTGCGGCTATCGGCATCGAAGACGTGATCGACCCGCTTACCGACCTTGTGTGCCAGGTGCCGCAGGGTATGGGCCAACTCTCGTGCCGATGCCTTCTTTCCGACGCGGTGGGTGGCGGTGTCGAATTCGAGGTCGCCGACGTACTCGTCGAGGCGATCGAGCAGCGTGGTGTATCGCTCGGAATCGAGCGCCTCGAGGGCTGTTTTCTGGGCGGTTTCACCACGTGCAGAGAAGAACTCGTCGATTCGAGCTCGCACAGCTTCTCGCTCGGGCATCTCGTCGATTTCGCCGAGGCGGTCCACAAGACGCTCCCACTGGACCTCGACGTCGCGGGCGTCACCGAACTTTCCACCGATCCACCGCAGATCCGTGATGAGATCGTCGGTCTTGGGGGAGTGGCCGGCGTACGACTGCAGAGCGCTGCGGATGCGACGTGCCGCAACCCGGAAGTCGTGAACGGCTTCGTCGTCGGCCCGACGCGTGCCGAGATCCGCGGCGACCAGTGCGCGCAATTGTTCGATGAGGTAATTACGCAACAAGATCCGCGGATTCGACGCCTTGCCCGAGGTGACCTCGTGACCGGCGTACGGTGTGACCGACGTGCCCAGTGCTCGTTTGAGTTTGGACGGACTCGCAGAGCGCTCCAGCCCGGCGTCCAGTAGAACCGACTCGATTGCATCGGCCAGCTCTTGCCCGCCTGCGCCTTGTTCGACCTCGACTTCCTGCCACGTGGACTCTCCGGAACCGTCTGCCTTGCAGGCGATGACGGTGTCGGAGACCACTTCGGCAAGCAGCACACCGTTTTCGCCGTTGAGCCTGGTGCGCTCCCGATCGGTGATGATCAGGGCGACCGGCACCAGATCGTGACCGCGAATGATCGCCCGGATCAGACTCGACAGCGGCGAGGGCACATCGGTGCTCTCGTCCGGGGGAAGTTGGATTTCGGTTCGAGTGTCCTGGCCTGCGGGAAGTTTCATGTGCCACCCCGCGTCGTCGCCACCCTCACGCTTGCGCAGCGTGATCTTCTCGGCCAGCAACCGGTAGTCCGCGGTGTCGAAGTAGGTGGCAGAGAGCTGTATCGAGTCGTGGACCGGTTCGCCGACAACACCGGGAAGTCCGCCCAAGGCGGGAACTTCCTGCTCGGCCGGCGCCTCGTACTTGCGCTCGATCTCCCGTACGGCTTCGGGTACGACGGCGGTCTTGCTCATCTGGTCTCCTCTTGCGGTGCGGTCTGCGCTTCCATCCTCCCGGTATCGGAGGCGCAGTGGAAGGGTCCGGGGTCCCTACGGCGAGTCGCCACGGCCTGATTCGTCCGGCCAGGACAGGGTCCGCCGACTTTCGAACCGTTGCAGCCGGCCGGTCTTCGGATCCTCGAACTCGAGAACCTTCGACAGCAGGCGCAGCGGGTTCGAATAATCTTCTGCGGCAACGTCGTAGAAGTCGGGATAGAAGTTGTCGCCGTGGATCGGGAGCCCGAGCGAGGTCATGTGCAGCCGAAGTTGATGGGTCTTGCCGGTATGGGGAGTCAACCGGTACCGCGCGAAGCCGTCTCGCGTTTCGATCAGTTCGATCCGCGACTCGCTGTTGGGTTCGCCCTCGATCTCCGCGGCCTTGAGCACGCCGCGTTCTTTCACGATGCGACTACGCACGACCACGGGGGTGCTCACCTGAGCGTCGTGACGCGCGATGGCCTCGTACTCCTTGGCGACGCGGCGCTCGGCGAACATGGTCTGGTAGTCGCGCCGGGCCGCCTGATGCACGGTGAACAGCAGCAGTCCCGCCGTGACGCGGTCGAGGCGATGAGCTGGACTCAGCTCCGGTAGTTCGAGGTCCCGACGCAAGCGGACCAACGCCGATTCGGCGATGTATCGCCCGCGCGGGGTGCTCGCCAGGAAATGCGGTTTGTCCACGACCAAGATGTTCTCGTCCCGATAGAGGATGTCGATCTCGAACGGCACCCGCGTTTCGACGGGAGGGTCGCGGTACAGGTAGACGAACCGCCGGGGAGCAAAAGCGCTCGTCTCGGTGATTCCGACACCCTTCTCGTCGACGACCTCCCCGGCTGCGACCTTCTCCCGCAATCGGACGGCGTCCTGGGGGAACCGTTCGAGCAGGTAGTCGAGCGTCGTCGTCCACATGCCGTCGTCGGGCTGACGGATGCGACTGGGGTTCAGGCCGTCGCGGACGGGAAGGGGAGATCGTGACACATCTTCAAAGCTAGCCGTCCGGGCGGCATCGAGACCTATTGACGACATATGGGACGGAAGTTACTATCCGGTAAGTTCGTGACGTCGGTCACTGTCGTGGGGGCAGGGCTGGGTCATCACAACAGAAAATTGGGGTTTTCGTGAGGACACGACTTCTACGTCGAAGGTCGACAACGATTGCGGTGGGGCTGTGCGTCGTGGGATTGACGGTGCCGAGCGCCGTCGCTTCCGCGGATCCGACGGGAGGGTCGGACGGACAGGCCTGGCTCGCGGCCACGGAGGCTGCGCCGCAGTATCCGGGCGTCTCGATCGAGTGGGACGTACCCATCACGATGAGTGACGGCACGGTTCTGCAGGCAAATGTTTACCGACCGGCGGATGCGTCCGGGCGCGCTGTGGAATCGAAGGCGCCTTCGATTCTCAACATCACGCCGTACACGAAACTGCTGGACACGTTGGTGGATTCAGCTCTGTCGATCCCGCAAGTGGGTGAGACGCTGATGGACGTTGCGAACTCGCTCGACCTCGCGGCGCCGTTCGACGGAGTCTCGGAGTTGACGGGCGTCATTGCCGGCGGAGGCGCCAGGGTTCTCGGCGTCAACCGTGATCTGGTCCAGAACGGATACACGCAGGTAGTGGTCGACGCTCGTGGAACCGGCTTCTCCCAGGGTAATTGGGACGTGCTCGGTAAGCGCGAGCAACAGGATTCGGTCGAGGTCATCGACTGGATGAGCAAGCAGGGATGGTCCGACGGGAAAGTAGGGATGGCGGGCATCTCGTACTCCGCGATCAACTCGGTGCAGGCGGCGAGCAACAATCCATCTGCACTGAAGGCGATCTTCCCGGTCGAACCTGGCAACGATCTGCTGCGCGACATCGTCGGAACCGGTGGTGGCCTCGGAGTCGGGTTCATGCCGTTGTGGTTGACCGCGGTCAACGGGCTCAAACTCATCCCGAACGTTCAGGACATCCTGCAAGGAAACTTCGATCCCCTGTGGTTGGCGAGCCGCCTCGAGGATCCGGGAACGCTGATTCCCGAACTGGTGCAAGCGATGACGGCTCAGAGAATCGAGGACGTGTCACCGTCGACTCTGCAAGTCGCGCAAGACGGGCAGTTCTATCAGGACCGAGCCGCTGACGTCGGCAACATCGCCGTTCCGACGATGGTTTACGGCGGTTGGCACGACATCTTCGCCAACAGTGAGCCGCGGATCTACAACGGAATCGATCTGCCGCCCGGGCAGAAGCAGTTGATCATGGGGAACGGCTATCACGTCACTCCCGGTGGAGGATTCGGCAAGGACGGTGCGCCGCCGCGCCTCGACGTGCTCGAACGTGCGTGGTTCGACAAGTGGCTCAAGGGCATCGACAACGGAATCGATCGTTACGGTCCGGTGACGATGTTCCAGCAAGGCGGCGGATGGATCACGGACGATCAGTTCCCGCGAGCGGGCGCGAGCTACGAACGTATGTATCTGAACTCTGCGCCCAGCGGTACTGCCGCCCACGCATCGTATGACGGTTCGCTGACGAATGACCCGCCCAGTGCCGCAGCGCGATTGACAGTCGCACCAGGACTGCGAGGCTTCTGCTCCGGTGACGGAACTCAGGGAACTGCCGGGATCTCCGTGGTGCTCGGTGCGACGTGTTCCAAGGATTCCCGATTCCAGGAAGCGGAGGGCCTGACGTTCACCGGTGAGGCAGTGACGGAGCCGACCTCACTCTCGGGCCCGATCAACGTCCATCTCGAGACAGTCCTGGACGCGACGGACGGATTCTGGGCAGCGACGGTCAACGACGTAGCACCGGACGGAACATCGACACCGATCACGAACGGCGCTCTGACTGCGTCGCTGCGGGCAGTCGACGATTCGAAGAGCACTCGCTCGGCCAACGGTGACTACAGTGAACCGCACCACTATCTGACGATCGACACGCGTCAGCCGGTGGTTCCCGGTGAGGTCACCACCGTCGACATCAACATGCTCCCGACGGACGCAGTGCTGCAACCGGGGCACCGGCTCCGCGTCGACGTCTACGCTGCCAGCGTGCCGCGATACCTGGCGCTCGGCCCGATGCTCGCCGACAGCCAACTCAAACCGCAGCACATCGAGTTGGCTGCGGATCGGCCGAGCTTCGTCAACGTTCCGTTCGTCGGGGGCCGCTGACTCGGACTGGATCGGCGGTGTGAGAACCTGCGGGCTCGCGGACGTTCTGAGAAGATCGTCCGATGACAGAATCCCGACTCTCCGCCGCCGTCCACGATCGTCTGGACGGACTTCTGGATCCGGTGGACGAGCGGCTCGCGGCGCAGTACCCGGGAAACCGTGACGAGATCCAACCCGTGCACACGATTTACGTCAGTGCCGCGGATGCAACCGTCGACACCCCTCGACTCTGGGGTGAGCAGGCGATCGCGCTTCTCGATTCCCATGCTCATGTGTTCGCCGATCTCGACACGGAGAATGCGCTCGCTGATGTGCGAGTTCAACTCGGCCGCAAGCCGGTCCAAGACTTTCGGATCGATTTCGAGGACGGGTACGGACGCCGCAGCGACGAAGAAGAAGACGATGCAGCGACGTCGGCCGGACAGACGCTTGCCGCGCTCAGCGCTGATCCTGCCGGGCCGAACTGGAGTGGCATCAGGTTCAAGGGGTTGCCGGCCGGTGAGCGTCGGCGCTCGATCAGGACGCTCGAGCTTGTGCTCGACGCGGCCGGCGGAGTGCCGGACGGATTTGTCTTCACCGTTCCCAAACTGCGCGCGGTGGAGCAGGTCACGGCGACGGTGTTGCTCTGCGAAGAGCTGGAGAAGGCGCACGGACTCGAGCTCGGTTCGCTTCGGTTCGAGTTGCAGATCGAGAGCCCGCAGGCGGTCATCGCGGCCGACGGAACGGTGGCAGTTGCTCAGGCCATCCATCGCGGTGCCGGTCGTCTGACCGGTTTGCATTACGGCACTTACGATTACAGTGCAGCTTGCGGAATTGCATCGCGTCATCAGTCGCTCGAACATCCGGTGGCAGACCACGCAAAGGCTGTCATGTTGGCTGCTGCCGCGCAGACCGGCGTCTGGGTGTGCGACGGGTCGACTCAGGTCGCGCCCGTCGGGAGCGCCACGGCGATCCGCGACGCGATCACTCGGCACCATCGCCTCGTCACGCGGTCCCTGGAACGCGGTTACTACCAGGGGTGGGACATGCACCCCGGGCATCTGGTCACCCGCTGGCTCGCCACGTTCGGCTTCTATCGCAACGCGCTCGGCGCCGCTGCCCCACGCATCCAGTCGTACCTGGGGCGCCAAGGTGGCGACGTGATGGACGAACCTGCAACCGCCCAGGCGCTCGCAGCGGTGGTACTGCGCGGGCTCGACGCGGGGGCTTATCCGGAATCCGAAGTTCTCCGGCTCGCCCCGAGCGCCGACACCAACGCACTCCGTCACCTCGTAGGACGCACCACACCGATCACAGGAGAACACTGACCGATGAGCACCACCGAATTCACCTTGCTGCCCGATCTCGCACTGCGCACCCTCGGCGGAGCCGTCATCTGGGCGAACGACGAGGCGTTTGCCGAGCGTGAGGCCCTGATCCGCCCAGGCAAGGCCGGGTACCAGCCGGCGACGTTCGGTCACAAGGGGCAGGTGTACGACGGTTGGGAGACGCGTCGCCGCCGGGTGGCAGGCCATGACGAGGCGATCGTCCGACTCGGTGTTCCCGGAGTGGTGCGAGGCGTCGTGGTCGACACCGCGTGGTTCAAGGGCAATTACCCGCCCGAGATCTCGGTGGAAGCAATCTCGGTCGACGGGTATCCGGATCCCGCCGACCTGGCCGGATCCGGCGAGTGGACAACCATCGTCGAGCGCTCGACCGTGCGCGGTGACTCGGAGAATCCGTTCTCGGTGGCGTCGGAGCAGCGGTGGACGCACGTCAAGCTGACCATTTACCCGGACGGCGGCGTGGCAAGATTCCGTGTTCACGGCGAAGCGCGGCCGGACCCGCGTTTCCTCGATGCCGGGCCGTTGGACCTCGCAGCACTCGAAAACGGTGGCCGCGTGACCGATTGCTCCAACATGTTCTACAGCTCACCGCAGAACATCCTGTTTCCCGGACGCGCTGCTTCGATGGGTGACGGGTGGGAGACCGCCAGGCGCCGCGACAACGGAAACGACTGGGTGCAAGTACAACTCGCAGGTGAAGGCGTGCTGAGTTTCGTCGAGATCGACACCTCGTACTTCCTCGGAAACAGTCCAGGTGAGGGTGCTCTGACCGGGCGGACGTCGGAGGGGGAGTGGATCGAACTGTTGCCGCGCACGACGCTGCGTCCGGATACGCGCCATCGCTTTCCGATCGATTCCGAAGTCCAGGTCACCGATGTTCGTCTGGACATCTTCCCGGACGGTGGCCTGGCGCGGCTGAGAGTCTTCGGCGTACTCACCGACGCTGCTCGCGCTGTGATCTCCGGGCGCTGACGGTAAAGTTGTTGGCATGAGCGACTATCCGCGCGACGACTATCCCCGGGACATGGTGGGGTACGGCCCTCATCCGCCGCATCCGCACTGGCCCGGCGACGCGCGGATAGCGGTTCAGTTCGTGCTCAACTACGAAGAGGGAGCCGAGAACAACGTCCTGGACGGGGACGCGGCTTCGGAATCATTTCTGTCGGAAATGACTCCGGCAGAGGCATTTCCGAATCGACACATGAGCATGGAATCGCTGTACGAGTACGGCTCACGGGCCGGGTTGTGGCGTGTACTGCGAACCTTCGAGCGGCGAAACCTGCCTCTCACGGTCTTTGCGGTGGCGCGGGCGATGCAGCGTAACCCCGAAGCAGTCAGTGCTTTTCAGGAGTTGGGCCACGAGATCGCGTGCCACGGATTACGTTGGAAGTCTTACCAATCCGTGGACATCGAGCGCGAACGCGCTGACATGGCCGAGGCAGTGCAGATTCTGCGAGATCTGACGGGTTCGGCGCCTCTCGGTTGGTACACCGGACGCGATTCACCGAACACCCGCGAATTGGTCGTCGAGCACGGCGGCTTCGTCTACGACTCCGATTCGTACGCTGACGATCTGCCGTACTGGGTCGACGTTCCGCGTGGCGCAGAATCGGTGAAGCACCTGGTCGTTCCGTACACCCTTGACACCAACGACATGCGTTTCGCCTCTCCCGCAGGATTTCCCAGCGGTGATCAGTTCTTTGCGCACTTACGCGATGCCTTCGACGTGCTGTATGCGGAGGGGACGGCCGGATCGCCCAAGATGCTCTCGATCGGGTTGCACTGCCGAATAGTCGGCCGCCCTGCCCGTGCGGCCGCTCTCGAGCGATTTCTGGACCACGTGCAGTCACACGAGAAGGTCTGGATCGCGCGGCGCATCGACATCGCCGAGCATTGGAAGACCGCGCACCCCGTTTAGGTCACGGTCGGTCGACAAAAGACTTCATTCGAGCAGTCCGGGTACTGGTTCGACTGCCGCGTATTCCGCCATCGAATTCTAGGCCATTGACAACTGGCACGGTTGTGGATGACTCTTTGGAGATGGAGAAACACACAGCAGTCGAAGCGTCTTCAAGGTGAGCCGACCGGTGCCGACCAAGAAACCGACCAAGAACCGCGGATCGAAGTCGTCCCACAATGCCCGCGCAGTGGTGACCGGCGCCGGCAGCGGAATCGGCCGTGCCTTTTCGTTGGAGTTGGCGCGCAGAGGCGGTGAGGTGATCTGCGCGGATATCTCGCTGGAACGGGCCAAGGAAACAGTGGCACTCATCGATGAGATCGGTGGTACCGCGCACGCCGTCAAATGCGATGTGTCAATTCGTGAGCAGGTTCAGGACCTGGCGTTGTTCGCGGAACTCGAACTTGCGGGTCCGCTTTCGTTGGTGATCAACAATGCCGGGGTGGGTATCGGTGGAAAACCGGTGGGCCAGATCGGTTTCGACGATTGGGAGTGGGCACTCGGGATCAATCTGTGGGGTGTCGTGCACGGCTGTGAGATATTTGCTCCACAACTGCGTGCGAGCGGCGCCGGGGGATTCATCAACGTGGCCTCGGCTGCTGGGTTTGCGGCTGCGCCGCTGATGGCGCCCTACAACGTCGGTAAAGCCGCCGTGATGTCGCTCTCGGAGACCTTGTCCGCTGAACTTGCCGGTACGGGAGTGCGGGTGACGGTGCTGTGTCCGACCTTCGTCAAGACAAATGTTGCTCTCGACGGCCGAATCACCGCGGAAGCAACACAATTGGCGCAAGCGTTGATGCGGCGAACCGGCTTTTCGCCGGAGCGCATCGCCGTCACCACTCTCGACGCCTACGACAAGGGTCGACTCTACGTGGTGCCGCAGTTCGATGCGAAGGTGATCTGGCGACTCAAACGGTATCTGCCCGTTGCATACACGTGGGGCTGTGGAGTTCTCAATCGCTTTGCACCGAAACAGAAGTCGGGATCATCTGGAAATTCGGCGGCGCCGGAGACGAACTCGCCGAGCACGAAAGGAGCGTGACATGTCCTTCGATTTCGACGGCATGCTGCACAAGATCAAGGACCGCCAATGGGCTCTGGTGGACATCGACTGGGATGCTCCGGGCGCCGAGACGATCAGTCCAGAGCTTCATGCGAAGCTGAAACCGTTCATGTCGGACCTGATGTGGATCGAGAACGTCGGTGCCCGTGGCTTCGCTGCGATGGCTCTCAAGGCGCCGACTGAAACTCTCCGAGACATCTATCGGCATTTCCACGCCGAGGAACAGAAGCACGCCAACGCCGAACTCGCGCTGATGCGTCGGTGGGGAATGCTCGACGGCGACGAGATGCCCGAGCCCAACATCAACGTCAAGCTCGTCATCGACTGGCTGGACAAGCATTCCGACGGTTTGTCGCTCTCGATTCTCGGGACCGTCATACCGATGCTCGAGGTGGCGCTCGACGGAGCCCTGGTCAAGTTCATCATGGACGAGATCGAGGATCCGGTCTGTCAGGCTGTGTTCAAGAAGATCAATGCAGACGAGTCCAGGCATCTGGCGGTCGATTTTGCGGTGATCGAGATGCTCGGGCACTCGACGACGCGCAAGCTCGTTGTCGAAACCGTCGGCGCCTGGTTGAATCCGGCGTTGATCATCGGGACACTTCGCTACATCCCGCTGCTGAACAAGATGCGCGACAACATCGTCGACATGGGAGTGAACGAGGAACGGCTCTACACCGCTATGAAGCGATTCAGGAACGTAGGCGAACGGAGTCCGGCCGCGCTCCGCGTCCCGATGTATCGGGTGGTGAAGTGGCACGGCAACATGGTCATCAATCGCAACCATCCCTACCATCTGCTTGCCGATCGGATGGTCAAGGTCACTGGCCGACTTTCCGGCAGCAGGCTCAATTCCGAGCCGACCTGGGCCAAAGAACTTACGTACGAGCCACTCGCATGAGTACTGCCGAGCCACTGTCAGTGGCGATCATCGGTGGAGGTTTCGCAGGAATCGGAGCGGCGATTCGGTTGAAGCAGAACGGTATCGAGGACTTCGTCGTTCTCGAACGCGGCACGGAGGTCGGCGGGACGTGGCGCGACAACACGTATCCGGGAGCTGCGTGCGACATTCCGTCCCGTCTGTACTCGTACAGTTTCGCCCCGAACCCGGACTGGTCGCACACCTACTCGGCCAGCGCGGAGATCCTCGGCTACATCCGAACGATGGTGAAAGAGTTCGGCCTCGAGCCGAAGATTCGGTTTCGGTGCAACGTCACGGGCGTCGAGTGGGACGAGCAGACAGGTGTCTGGGCGATCGCGCTCGAGGGCCGTGAAGCGGTCATTGCCCGGACCGTCGTCATGGCGTCCGGTCCGCTGGCGAACGTCAGCTTTCCTGCTGTTCCGGGTTTGGAGAGCTACGAAGGACACAAGATTCACAGTGCTCGCTGGGACCATGACTACGACTTCACCGACAAGCGGGTCGCAGTGATCGGAACCGGGGCCAGTGGCGTCCAGATCGTCCCTGAACTCGTGAAAACTGCACGATCAGTGAAGGTTTTCCAACGAACACCGGGATGGGCATTGCCGCGAGCAAACCTACGCACCCGATCTCGCACGAAGGATCTGTACCGTCGTCATCCGGTCGTCCAGACTCTGGCGCGTCGGGCTTGGTACTGGGGACACGAATCGGTAGCTCTCGGGGTGGTGTGGGAATCCCCGTTGACGAGGGTGGTGGAAACAGTCGGGCGTCTTCATCTGCGCATGCAGGTGAAGGACCCGTGGTTGCGGCGACAACTCACTCCCGACTTTCGCGCAGGGTGCAAGCGGTTGCTGATGACCAGCGAGTATTACCCGGCTCTCCAGCAAGACAATTGCACACTCGTGACCTGGCCGATCGCGAGATTGGCGCCACATGGCATTCGCACGGTCGAAGGGATCGAGCATCAATTCGACTGCATCGTCTTCGCCACCGGCTTCGACGTTTGCAAGACCGGAACACCGGTCCCCATCATCGGCCGGGACGGACGTGTGCTCGCTCAGGAGTGGAAATCCGGGGCGCGTGCGTACAAGAGCATTGCGGTATCCGGTTATCCCAACCTGTATTTCACCTTCGGACCCAACTCGGGTCCGGGGCACAGTTCCGCCCTTGTGTACATGGAAGCGCAACTCGACTATCTCGCCCAAGCGATCAAGATCGTTCTCGAGCGCGACCTCAAGGCACTCGATGTTCGTCAAGATGTCGAAGATGCGTACAACGTCGAGTTGCAGCGTCGGCTGTCGAAGACCACGTGGAACTCGGGATGTTCGAGTTGGTATCTCACCGACGAAGGATTCAATGCCACTATGTTTCCCGGTTTCGCGACCCAGTACGTGAACCAATTGAAATCGGTGGATCTTCGGGACTACACGACCACGGTGCGCGAGAAAGACACCGCGCAGACCTGATCCCGGGTTCTGATCGGCCTGGTGTTGCCACTAAGTTGGAATCGTGACGACCGACGCGGCAGAGGAGACGAGGCGGTGACCGAGTACCGCATCGACGATCTAGCGCGCGCTGCGGGCACCACCTCGCGGAATGTACGGGCATATCAGGAACGTGGATTGCTTCCTCCGCCGGAGAAGCGTGGGCGGGTAGGCATCTACGGCGACGCGCACCTCGAACGCCTCAAGCTGATCGACACGCTTCTTCAACGAGGTTTCACCACTGCGCATATCGACGACTTCATCACCGGGTGGGAAAGCGGGAAAGACCTGACAGAGGTGCTGGGTCTGCAGCACGCGGTCACCGAACCATGGTCCCGCAGCGACACCGTGAGTATCGAGATGGCCGTCGTACGCGAGTTTCTCGGGGGAGATGCAGATGGTCAACTGGATCGTCTCGTAGATCTCGGACTGGTACAGATCGAAGGAGAGAACTGCGTTTTCACCGATCCTGCTTTGCTCAGCGGATTTTCGAGTCTCCTCGACTACGGTTTCACTCTCGATCAACTGGTCGATGTGCACGAAAAGCTTCACAACGCTGTGGACGGGATCGCCAAAGACCTGATTCAGGCGGCGAAGGATCGCATCGTCGATCAGCACGGGGTCGGTTGGCTCCCGGAGGGCGACGAGGTTGCCGGAACAGCCGAGATGCTCCAGACGATGCGTGAACTCGGTGTGGCGTCGGTACATTCGGCACTGGCCCGGGCACTCGACGCGAACCTTCAGCGTGAACTCGGCGACTATCTTGCCGCTGCGATCGGCTCGCGGAGCGACGCCGACGAGTCCGACTAGCAGCATCGATCACGTTCGGGATGTGCGGCCCGTCGCGGTGCGCTCAGCTCTTGCGTGCCTCGATCAGGAATCGACTCGAGTGCGCGACAAAAGATCCGTCGCGACGGATCTGCTGATCGAGTTCGCGGAGCCGGTCCCGATACTGCGCGACGGTGAATCCCGGAACCATCCAGATCACCTTGCGTAAGAAGTAGACAACGGCGCCGATGTCGAAGAATTCCATGCGCAGACGCTCGAAACGAAGGTCGACGACGGTGAGCCCGGCCTCAATCGCGTCGGCAGTTTCGTCCTCGTGGTGCCGTCCGCGACGAGCCTGCGGCTGAGGACCGAGAAAGTACTCGACCAGTTCGAACACGCTGGCGTGACCCACATGTTGAGCGAAGTACGTTCCTCCCGGTTCGAGTACCCGCGCGATTTCGGTCCACCACACCGTCGCTGGGTGTCGGCTGGTCACCAGGTCGAAAGCCGAATCGGCGAACGGTAGCGGCGGCTCGTCCGGATCGGCGACCACCACCACACCTCGAGGACGCAGAAGGGCGGTGGCCTTGGCGATGTTCGGTGGCCAGGATTCGGTTGCTGCCATCACCGGCGGGAGTGACGGTGCAGCGGCGAGGACTTCGCCGCCGCCGGTCTGGATGTCCAATGCGGCGCCGGCGCGGCCGAGACGTTCACCCATCAGCCATTGGTACCCCCACGACGGACGCTGCTCCGTGGCGCGTCCGTCGAGCCACGAGAAATCCCACCCGTCGACGGAGGCGGATTCCGCTTCGGCGACAAGTTCGTCGAAACCTCGTGACATGCTCTGTGACTCGCCTTCAGGCGTTCCTTCCGACATCACATCATCATCGTCGCGGAGGGTCGACGGTGCCAGTTGCTTACGGCTACTTCGGGGTGGCGCCGAGCATCGGTGCGAGTTGAGTGGCAATCGGGTTCAGGTTGAGCTTGTCCGGGTCCACCTTGGGCTTGCTGTCCCACGGTTGCGAGGTGTTCGGGTCGGCGAACGCGATGCGGTTGGCGCTACGAACTCCCGTTTCGCTGCCTTGAGGTGCCTGGCAGTTGGCGGCAGTGTTCAACGGGAAGTTCTGCGTCGTGTCGTCGAAGTTCGGGTCCTTGCGCTTCATCTCGTCGAGGATCGCCATGGTCCCTTCGTAACCGACGGTGCACGAGAGCGGGTTGTTGGTCTCGAGTACCAAGCCCAGATGTACTGTGCCGTCTCCCGGTGCAACGGTGGGCGCCGCCCCGGCGAGCGCAGGCAGGAAGAGCAGGAAGGGCTGCAGCGAGGGCAGTGTCGGTGCGGCTGCCGCTGCAACGGCGGAGAGGTTGGAGAGGTTGGTCGTGAGCGCGGGGCCGGCTTCGGTGACGAGAGAGCCGACTTGTTCGCTGGCCGGTATGCCGTTGTCGATCACGCGTCGGATGTCGGGGTCGCTGGTGCGCAATTGCGCCGTCAGTGCGTCGAGGTCGGTGCTGAACTGCTTGATCGCCGACGATTGATCGGACTGGGTCGTGAGCACCGTCTGGCTGTCGCGGATCAGTCCGAGGGTCTGGGGAAGGGTGTCGAGGCCCGACTGGGAGATCCCCGACAGCGAGTCGGCAAGTATCTGCAGATCTTCGCCCTTGCCGTTGAATGCCGCGCCGAGTTCTTTCGCGACGGTGTGGAGTGCGTCGACCGGAACGGAGTGCACCAGACCGTTGGCGCTGGTCAAGACATTCTCGATCGGGATCGGCGTGGTTGTGTCGCCCACGGCGATCACCGAGCCGTCTTCGAGGAACGGGCCCTGGTCGGTATCGGGCTGAAGGTCGACGTACTGCTCGCCGATGGCTGAGCGATTGGCCACCACGGCCCGCGCGGATGCGGGAATCTGCGGAGCACTGCTGTCGATCAACAGGTCGACTTCGATTCCGTCGGACGTGAGCGACATGTCACCGACGCGTCCGACGGGTACACCGCGATAGGTCACTTCGGCGTTGGTGAAGATGCCACCGGACGTCGCCAGTTCGGTTTTGACCGTGTATTGGCCGAATCCCAGAAGGTTGTCCAGCCGTACGTATTTCGCTCCGACATAGATCAAACCCAGGAGTGCAACCACGACGAGGGCGACCAGCTGCCATTTGGCGAGCTTCGACATCACCATGAGGTGACGACCCTGAACTGATGCGGTGTGTTCATGGTTCGACTCCCGAATGACAAGCCGGGTACGGCTGGTGTTGAGCGAATTGTGTTCACCCACGGACGTTCTGAGGTGAACCGGAAACTTCCGGCAATTCGTTGTTGGCGATAACTATAAACAAGTCGTCACAGATAGAAAGTCGGCGCTGAGATTTCCGCAGGTCGTCGAAACGTAAGTGTCACAGCTCACTTCGAATGCGTCGATGTGACGCAGACGGCTTTCGGTCTGGATCGGACTTGACTTCGCCAAACATATCCACAAAAGTAGATGCGTTCCGGTTGTCGTGCAGAGGGGTGTGGTCCATGGATGCTTTGGCGATCTTCAAGGCGCTGTCCAACCCGACTCGCCTGCAGATCATGGAGTGGCTCGCGCACCCGGCGAAGTATTTCGACGAGGACTCGTATACGCAGCAGGATCTCGGGTTTCACATCGGAGTCTGTGTCGGTGACATCCAGGGGCGATCGGGACTTGCCCAGTCGGTGATCTCGGGGTACCTGCAGGGCATGAAAGATGTGGGTCTGCTCGAGTCCGAGCGCATCGGGAAGTGGACGTATTACCGACGAAACGAATCCGTGATCGGCGAGTTCAGGGAATTCGTTCGCGAAAAGCTGTAGCGGCCGAATTGCCCTCGTCGGCCGGTTTGTTCAACCAAATATATCTACATATCTAGATATGTAACTGTCTTGTGTGACGTAGTAGTGAGGAGTGTGTCGTGAAGTCGAAATTGTTGATACCGGTTCTGGCGTTGGGTGTATTCGGAATCATCACTACGGAGATGGGCATTATCGGGGTTCTGCCTCAGATCAGCGAAAAGTTCGGTATCACCGCGTCGACTGCCGGATGGTTGGTCGGTGTGTTTGCACTCGTCGTGGCGGTGACCGGTCCGTTCACAACGCTGATCACCTCGGGAATCAACAGGAGAACCGTTCTGTTGGTAGCGATTGCAGTCTTTGCGGTCTCCAATGTGGTGTATGCGACCACATCGAGTTTCGAGGTGATGTTTGCATTTCGGATCATCCCCGCCGTGGTTCATCCGGTCTTCTTCGCTGTCGCGCTTGCAAGTGCGGTTCGTCTGGTATCGCCGGAACAGGCGACCGCCGCGGTGACCAAGGTATTTGCAGGCGTCACAGTCGGATTCGCGTTCGGCGTGCCCTTGACGTCCTATTTGGCCGAGAACTTTTCGGTGTCGACAGCATTCGTGTTCGGCGCCGTGGTCAACGTTCTCGCGTTTCTCGGGATTGTCGTACTTCTGCCCTCGGCTCCTGTGACACAACGCCTGTCGTACGGTGCACAGGTCGGGATACTTCGCCGGCCGCGCGTGTGGTTGACCATTCTTTCCGTCACCTTCGTCTTCGCAGCCATGTTCTCGGTGTACGGATACTTTGCCGAATACCTCGGCGAAGTGACCGGCATGAGCGGATCGTGGATCAGCGCGATGCTCTTGGCTTTCGGTGTCGTGATGATCTTCGGCAACTTCGTCTTCGGGGCTCTGCTCGCCAAGGGGGTGGTGCGCACGGTTGTGGCATTTCCCTTGCTGTACATCGTCGTCTACGTGATGCTCTATCTGGCGGGCCCGTACTTCGGCGCGATGGTTGTAGCCGTGTTGGTTTGGGGTGTAGTGCATTCCGGTGGACTGGTGGTTTCGCAGAGCTGGATGGGGCGAGACGCAGTCGACGCGCCTGAATTCGGCAACAGCCTTTTCATCTCGTTCTCCAACCTGGGGATCACGCTCGGCACTGCGGTCGGTGGACTGTTTCTCGCGCATTTCGAAACCCGCCAATTAGTCTGGGCTGGAGTATTGTTCGCGATCCTGGCGCTGCTGGTGACAGGTGTTCGACTCTCGCTCAGGCACGCTCACAGCGAGAACGGTGTCAGTGTACCGGTGTAGTTCTTGGGAAGTGGCCGTGCGAACTCGCCGCGCGAACTGGTCGACAGTCCGAGGGTGACCAACGACTGAACCATCGTGACCCCAGCGGCAACGCCGTCGACTACCGGGACACCCAGTTCGTCGGACAAGTCCTGGCACAGGTCCGCCATGCCGGCGCAACCCAGCACGAGGACGTCCGAGTCGTCTTGCTCCAATGCGTCGAAACAGGCTTCCAAGATCACCTTTCGCGCGTCGGGATCACGATCGAGTTCCAGAACCGGAATCTCGCAGGAGTGGATACCCCGGCACCGAGCCTGCATGCCGTACCGGTCCACCAGATCGGCTGCGCGGCCGCGGGTTCGACCGAGAGTGGTCACGATGCTGAATCCGCGACCCAGGAAACTTGCGTAGTTCATTGCCGCTTCGGCAACAGCTACGACGGGGCCCTTGGCCAACTCTCGGGCTGCATCAAGACCTGGGTCACCGAAGCAAGCGATGACGTAGCCGTCGACTTCGTTCTTTTCTCCGGCGGCGATCTCGGTCAGGATTCCGGGGACGCTGAGAACTTCGTCGTAGTGGCTTTCGATCGACGCGGGACCCATGGCAGGGCTGACGGCCTCGACGAATGTGCCCGAGCCTGCGACGGTCCGGGCACATTCCTCGATCTTGGCGGTCATCGCCCACGTGGTGTTGGGGTTGATCACCTTGATTCTCATGACGATCAGTCGACCGTCACAGTGTCGGGAGAGGAAGCATTCCGGACAGCTGAGGAAGAGCGCGCGGCGAGTAGGTAATAGACGGTGAATCCGAGCCCACAACCGATGAACCAGCTGTACTGCGCTGCGGTGTACATCCCGGTGAGGTCCTTGCCCAGGACCGGGACCATCGCGACGACGGCTCCCACCACGGTGGCGATCACTGCAGCAGGGTTGTATCCCTTGCTGTACCAGTAGGTTCCGGTCGGCGACATGCTGAACAGTTCGTCGACGCTCACCTTCTGCTTGCGCACGAGGTAGTAGTCGGCAATCAGAATTCCGAACAGCGGACCGATGAAGGCTCCGAGGGTTTCGAGTGTGTAGTGAATGACGTCCGGATTGTTGTACAAGTTCCACGGCGTGATGAGGATCGAGCCGATCGCTGCGATCATTCCGCCGGCGCGCCAGCTGATCTTCTGCGGACTCACGTTGGAGAAGTCGAAGGCCGGGGAAATGAAGTTGGCCACGATGTTGATGCCGATCGTGGCGATGGTGAAGGTGAGCGCGCCGAGAACGATGGCGAAGGTGCTGTCGATTCGTGCAACGGTCGCAACGGGATCGGTGATCAGTTCGCCGTACACCGGCAGCGTCAACGATGCAGTGACGACGACCAACACCGAGAATACGAGGAAGTTCAACGGCAAACCGAGGAAGTTGCCCTTCTTGACGGCAGCGAACGACTTTCCGTAGCGGGAGAAGTCGCCGAAGTTGAGCATCGGTCCGGAGAAGTACGAGACAACCAGAGCGATCGCACCGAGCATGACCGGCACGGCGTCGAAACCCGAGTACTTGACGTCGCCGAGCGTGAGATCGACGGCGCTCCAGCCTGCCTTGTAGATCAGGTAGCCGCACAGCATGAACATCACGACATACACAGCCGGCCCGCAGAAGTCGATGAAGCGGCGGATCGATTCCATGCCTCGCCAGAAGACACAGGCCTGAAGTACCCACAGGAGCATGAAACTTCCCCAGCCCAGTGCGGAGAGTCCGGCGAATCCGTAGTCTTCGACGACGGCATAGGGCGCGAGTGACGGAAAGAGTTTGATCAGTACGACATCGAGGGCTGCTGAAGCGAGGAAGGTTTGAATTCCATACCAAGCCACGGCAATCAGGCCACGAATGATTGCCGGGATGTTCGCGCCGAGGACGCCGAACACGCTGCGGCAGATCACCGGATACGGCACGCCGGTAACTTGGCTGGGCTTGGCGACGAGATTGCAGAAGAAGTAGACGATCGTGATACCGACCAGCAGGGCGACGAGTACTTGCCAGCTGGCCAATCCCAGTGCGAAAAGACTACCGGCAGTGACATATCCGCCGACGCTGTGTACGTCGGACATCCAGAAGGCGAAGATGTTGTACGACGACCAGGTCTGCTGGCGAAGCGGCGCCAAGTCCTCGTTGGTCAAACGAGGGTCGTAGCCCGGCTTGATCAGGCCGCTTCCGACAGGGTGACCCGCGGCTTCGACAAGGTCACCCGATCCGCTTTCCTTTGGGGGAGTGGGGGTAGTGGTCGTTCGGGACGGAAGAATGTCGGTCATGACAGCTCCTGTGCATCAGTGCAGGAAATCAGCGGACGGTGCCACGAGCTCTCAGCGTCAGTGATGAAAACTGTGTTGAGAGAAAGGTATCGATGCTGTGTTGCACGACTATTGCGCGATCGGTATATCTTTTTCGGCCAATAGACCGGTGTCTGTCGGTAGAGTCGCGATCACGGTATCGAGTCGGCGATGATGGATTTCGGAAGCGCTCAGAAGTGCGGATGCGTCCCGACGCAGGAATGCGTCCAGCATCGCGGTGTGATCCGAGTGCAGAACCCGGCGATCGACGCCGGCAACATGGACCATCGGCTGTACTGGTTCGGTGATATTCCAGGCAGCTTCGAACATGTGCAGAAGTCGAAGCATCTGAGACGGTCGGGTCAGTGCGAGATGAAAGTTTCGGCTCTCGCAGTGATAGGACTGAGAGTCGTCGTAGCGCAATGCGATCTCCAAACGGGAGTTCACCTCGACGGCGTGTTCGTGATCCTCTTCGGTTGCCTGCTCGACGGCGACGGCCAATGCAGCTGATTCGAGAGTTTCGCGGACGATGTACATCTCTCGCAGTTCTGCCGGCGTCAGCTGAGCAACGGTGTAGCCGAATTGATGTCGATGGTCGACCAAGGACTCTCCGACCAGTGTTTTCAGTGATTCCCGCACAGGTATTCGACTGACACCGAACACATCAGCCACGTCGCCGAGAGGAATCGGGGTACCCGGAGGCGCCGAACCCGACAGAATCACTCGCCGCAGTTCGTCGAGGATCGTTTGTTGTGGACTTCCGGGAGCATCGATTACCAGTTGCGTCAGCAGTACCGATCTACGGCGCGGCGGCATGTCGCTCTCCCTTCGTCTGTCTGCCAGAGTAGGAATACGTTGTTTCGTCTGCGTGACACCGGTGTGGCCGTCGTGCATCTCGCACTCGGGGGAGAACAAGTGGGCTCCGATCACATGCTCGCGTGAGTGCTGCTCGGGAGACCGATCGTGGGGGTAGCGTTGTTGTGTAGTGGTATGGCAGAAAGCGAGTCGGTCGATGGCATCCGCTGTGCGCTCAGAAGCCGACCAGCGAGTTGTCGGCAACCTGCCCTTGGAGCTGACGAGTTTCGTCGGTCGTCGGCGTGAGTTGGCCGACGCCAGAAGATTGTTCGAGACGTCCCGTTTGTTGACACTCACCGGGATCGGTGGCGTGGGCAAGACACGGCTCGCGATCCGACTTGCGGGCGCGTTGCAACGGGTGTTTCGAGATGGTGCCTGGTTGGTGGAACTGGGGGAGCAGACAGATTCGGATCTCCTCGAAGATCATGTCGCCGTGACCCTTGGTGTCCGGTCGGTCTCGTCGGCGGACCCGCTGCAGGCATTGATCGACTACTGCGCCGATCGGAGTCTGCTGTTGGTGCTCGACAACTGTGAACATCTGGTCGATGCCGTCGCTGTGTTCGTAGGCGCGATCCTACGGCGATGTGCCGGCGTCAAGATCCTGGCGACGAGCCGCGAATCGCTGGGCCTGGGCGGTGAGGTGACGATGCGCGTTCCCTCACTCACCACACCGCAGCAACAGCCGCCCGAATTCGAGGGAATTGCCCAGTACGAATCGGTGTCGTTGTTCACCGAGCGTGCGGCTTCCGTCGTACCTGGTTTCACCCTCACCGAGGAGAACAAGCGCGCCGTTGCGCATATCTGTCATGACTTGGATGGACTCCCACTTCCGATCGAGCTGGCGGCAGCTCGCCTGCGTGGTATGTCTGCTGAGCAGATCATGAACAGGCTCTCGGATCGATACCGACTTCTTACAACGGGTGGACGCGACGTTCCGAGTCGTCAACAGACGCTGCGATTGTCGATCGATTGGAGTTACGACCTCTGCTCGCCAACCGAACAGCAGTTGTGGGGGAGGTTGTCGGTGTTCTCGGGTGGGTTCGATCTCGACGCCGCTGAGGGCGTGTGTGGGCAGGACATGAATTCGACCGAAGTGCTCGATCTCGTCACCGCGCTGGTCGAGAAGTCCATCCTGATTCGTGAGGAAACCGACGGGGATGTTCGGTACCACCTCCTCGACCTACTCCGGGAGTACGGACATGAAAAGTTGGAGTCCGCCGGTGAGTATTCCGCTCTGCGTCGAAGCCATCGTGATTGGTTCGAGGCACTGGTCGTTCATGCGGAAGCCGAGTGGATCAGTGGCCGGCAAGCTGCCTGGATCGCAAGGCTCGGTCGTGAACAGCGCAACGTCAACGATGCGTTGGAGTACTCGATTTCCACTGCCGGAGAGGCGCGATCTGCAACGCGAATGGTCGGTGCGTTGTACAGATTCTGGCTTGCAGGTGGATTACTTGTGCAGGCGCGTTATTGGACGGATCGAGCCTTGAATGCAGAGGATCGAGAGCTGGATCCGTTCCGAGTGGATGTCTTGGCCATCGACGCCGTGAATCACGCGATGCAGGGGGAACTCGAACGGGCAGAAGAGTTGGTCGACGAGAGTTGGCGCCTGGCAAACGACTTGGCGGATGTGCGCTCGCGCGGCTTGGCGGCGTGGGGAGACGGATACGTCGATACCTTCAGAGGTAACTTCGATACCGCTACAGCCAAGCTGGAATCCGCGTTGACGCTGTTTCGACTCGACAAGAATCTGCTGCATGTGGTGATCGGCCTGGACACCTTGGGAGTCGCGTACTTCCTGTCCGGAGCCCTTGATCGCTCGGTGGAGTGCAACGAAGAGACTCTCGCGATCACCGTGCCCGCTGACGAGATGATGTTCCATGCATTTGCGCTGGGAACCCTCGGGCTCGTGAGCTGGCTTCGAGGTGAATTGGATGGCGCAAGTGATTATTTGACTCGAAGTCTGAGAATTCTCGATGCCCCGATGAACTCGGCGTGGTGTATCGAACCGTTGGCTTGGATTGCTGCAGCGCAACGTGATTGGAAGCATGCAGCGGTTCTGCTCGGTGCGGCAGCCATGTATTGGCAGAAGGTCGGGGGACGGCTGGCGGGCCTGCCGGGTTTGTCAGCTCATCACGAGGCTGCTGCAGAGACTGCTCGCAAAGCCATGGGTGACGATGCTTTCGACAAGTCGTTTCGCAGCGGATTTGCGATGTCCGAGGGTGAAGCTGTCGCATATGCGCTCGACAAGCGCTCCAGTGTCACGACTGCGTCGTCGGCTGAAGGGCCTCACCTCACTCCTCGTGAGCAGCAAGTTGCGGAACTGGTTGCCCAGGGACTGACAAATCGCGCTATCGCAAACCATCTCGTCATCTCGCTTCGCACGGCTCAGGGGCATGTGGAGCACGTGCTGACCAAATTGGGTTTCACCTCCAGAGCACAGATCGCGGCGTGGTTCGTGTCGACCGAGCAGGAGACGGACTCCCGAGGCTGATACCGCGGGCAGTGGTGAGCGCTTCTCCGGGTGCAGTGCGCGGGGGTAACGTTGATTTGTAGTGGAATCGCAGAAAGCGAGTCGGTCGATGGCATCCGCTGTGCGCGCAGAAGCCGATAATCGGATTGTCGGCAACCTGCCGCTGGAGCTGACGAGTTTCGTCGGCCGGCGGCGTGAGTTGGCCGACGCCAGAAGATTGTTCGAGTCGTCCCGTTTGTTGACGCTGACCGGCGTCGGGGGCGTGGGCAAGACGCGGCTCGCGATCCGGCTTGCGGGTGCGCTGCAGCGGGTGTTCAGCAACGGTACCTGGTTGGTGGAGTTGGGGGAGCTGTCGGATCCGGATCTGCTCGAAGAGCATGTCGCCGTTACGCTGGGGGTGCGGCCGGTTTCGTCGTCCGATCCGCTGCTGGCACTGATCGACTATTGCATCGATCGGAGTCTGCTGTTGGTGTTCGATAACTGTGAACACCTGGTCGATGCCGTCGCCAGGCTTGCCGGGGCGATCTTGCGTCGATGTGCCGGCGTGAAGATTCTGGCGACGTCGCGGGAGTCTCTCGGTGTGGGCGGCGAGGTGACGATGCGGGTTCCTTCTCTCACAACGCCGGAACTGCGGGGGCCGCGCGCTTACGACGGGCTGGCTCGGTACGAGTCTGTTTTGTTGTTCGCAGAACGAGCTGCGACTGTGGTGCCGGGTTTCGTGCTGACCGAGGACAACAGGAGTGCCGTTGCCCGTATCTGCCACGATCTGGACGGATTGCCGCTGCCGATCGAGTTGGCGGCTGCTCGCCTACGGGGTATGTCCGTGGAGCAGATCATGGATCGGCTCTCGGATCGATACCGCCTTTTGACGTCTGGTGGACGCGACGTACCCAGTCGGCAGCAGACTCTCCGATTGTCGATCGATTGGAGCTACGACTTGTGTTCACCTCCGGAGCAGCAGCTGTGGGGTCGGTTGACCGTATTCTCCGGTGGGTTCGAGCTTGACGCGGCAGAAGGAGTGTGCGGGCAGGATTCGAGTTCGACGGAAGTGCTCGATCTCGTCACTGCGTTGGTCGAGAAGTCCATCCTGATTCGGGAGGAGATCGACGGCACTGTTCGCTATCACCTGCTCGACCTTCTGCGGGAGTACGGACGAGAGAAGGCCGAGTTCTCGAACGACTACGTGGAACTTCGACGGCGCCACCGTGATTGGTTCGAGTCGCTGGTCGTTCGTGCGGAAGTCGAGTGGATCAGCGACCGGCAAGCGGTGTGGATTGCACGGCTGGGTCGTGAACAGCACAACGTCTACGACGCGCTGGAGTTTTCGATCTCGACGCCGGGCCAGACCCGATCAGCGACACGAATGGTAGCGGCGCTGTACCGATTCTGGGTTCTCGGCGGTCGAATCGGTTCGGCGCGGCATTGGGCGGATCGAACCCTGAGAGCTTCCGATGGGGAGCCGGACACGTATCGCGTGGAAATTTTGTGTATCGACGCCGTAGCGCATGGGATGCAAGGTGATCTCGCCCAAGCGCGCGGACAGGTCGAGGAGAGTTGGCGCCTTGCCGAAATCATCGGAGACGTACGTTCTCGAGGCTTGGCTGGATGGGCGGACGGATATGTCGACACGTTCAACGGCGAATTCGGCAGTGCTGCAGGAAAGTTGGAGTCTGCCGTTACGCTGTTCCGGACCGCTGAGAATCTGGAGCACAAAGTAGCCGGTTTGGTCACCCTCGGGCTCGCTTGCATCTTTACCGGCGCCCTGGAGCGGTCGGTGGAGTGTTTCGACGAGTCTCTTGCAATCACCGGTGCGTTGCACGAAACGATGTATCAGGCGTCGGCGTTGAGCAACCTAGGGCTTGTGTATTGGTATCGCGGTGATCTCGAGCGCGCGCGTGACCATTTGGCGAGAAGTTTGCGGACCACGGATGCTTCAATGAACTCGGCGTGGTCTATCGAACAGTTGGCGTGGATTGCTGCAGCGCAACGTGATTGGAAGAATTCTGCGGTTCTGCTCGGCGCTGCAGCCATGTACTGGAAGCAAGTCGGGAGTAGGCTCGCGGGGCTTCCGATCTTGTCACCCCACCATGACAAGGCTGCAAACGATGCTCAAAAGGCATTGGGTAAGAGTGCTTTCGACAAGGAGTTTCACCGGGGACTTGTGATGACCGAGGGTGAAGCTGTCGCGTACGCGCTCGACGAGCATTGCGGAGTCCCGAACACATCGTCGACCGAGGCGATTCGACTTACTCGGCGTGAGCAGCAAGTTGCGGAACTGGTTGCTCAGGGACTGACCAACCGCGCAATCGCAGAAAACCTTGTCATCTCGGTACGCACGGCCCAGGGGCATGTGGAGCATGTACTCACCAAAATGGGTTTCACCTCGCGCGCGCAGATCGCGGCGTGGGTGGTATCGACTGCGCAGGAGCGTGACTCGCGCGAGGTCAATAGTTCAGCAGGCCGGAACTGATGTCTGATTGCAGTGCTCCGCCGACGTCGCCGCATAGGCAGAACACCGGGTAGCGCTTGCCGTGTTCTCGCCGTTGAAACGACACTCGCAGCGGTCCAGTCGCATCCACGCGCGGGGATTCCGTGAGCAAGGTGTACAGCCACGGCCCTTCGTCCAATTCGACGATGGCGAGAACGGTAGTAGGGTCGCCGTGAACCGTTCGCCAGGACACGACAGTGCCGTCTCCGCAACACCGCGTTACGTCCAACCGTGCCCCACGACACCTGGTGCAGACCGCGCTCGCTGGGGAGAGGATTGCATCACATTCCGGGCAATGGGGGAGTGTCAAGCATTCGGATCGTGATGAGTGCCCCGAATGTCGTTGCAATACAAGACGTTTTGTCAAGCTGACGCGATACATGTCAGTAGCGCCGGGCGAGATAGTATGGCATCGAGTCCACGGGTGCGCGTTTGACCGACTCCCCGGACGTCGGGGCGTGAACGACCTCACCGCCTCCGGCATAGATCCCCACATGTTCCCCGCCGTAGTACAGGACCACGTCACCCGGCTGGAGGTCGTCCCGGGAAACCGGAGCTCCGCCGACAGCCTGGTCGTAGGTAGTTCGCGGAATCGAAACGCCCGCTTGTGCATAGGCCCATCGAACGAGGCCGGAGCAGTCGAACGAGTCCGGTCCGGTCGCGCCCCAGACGTACGGGGCGCCGATCTTGGACTCCGCGGCTGCCAATGCGCGGCCTCCATCCGAGGAAGCGAAAGCTGACACTTTCGCCGGATTCGTCACGACGGAAACTCCGGCGGTGTTCCAGTCCGGATGCAAGGGGGCCTGAGCGTTCGCGGTGTCGATACTGACGGCAAGGGTTGTCAGTGAAAGAGCGCCGATGACAAGCGCCCTTCCGAGTGCATTTTTCGTCGTGCGGGGGTTGGTAAATCGGTGGTGCGACATTTCTCGTGTTGCCTTCGCGTCGGTGCGTCCCGAAGCAGGTATCCGGCTGGGCGTGATCGGGCTTCGGCTTGTGACACACAGCCTGGTTTCGCCTCGACGTGTTCGCGCCGGTCAGTTGGACGGGATGCATACCTGTTTTCGAGTGGCATGTCGGCAATCGTGACGTCTCGCGAAGTGGCAGAAGAAAGAAGTAGGTAACGATGCAGGTACTACGGTCGTCGCCGCACCTGCGGTGGACGGCAAGATCGAGTGCACCAGTGATCGTGTCATCCCGCGCGCAAGGTCTGATGTTGTCTGCGCTGCTTTGGGTGACCCCGAGGTCCGTGACGTTCGCGGCAATCACAATTGTGGCTGATCGACGTCGCGGAGCTGTTGGCCAGGTTCGGACGGAATCACTTGCCGGACGATCTGTCGGTCAGTGCGGCACCTGTTCTGTTTTGAACTGTGTCTACTGCAAGAATTATGGATCTCAATATCTCGAGAGTGTTCGACACATTGATGGCGCAGGGCAGCGTCACCGGCGCGGCCGAGCGATCGAACTTGTCGATACCGGCTACCGGTAGGGCATTGCGCGTCTCCGGCGTGCGATGGGTGACCCGATCTTTGTTCGTGCCGGCGTGGGTTGGTGCCGACATCCTTTGCTGTGCGCGCAGCGCCTCAGGTTCGATCGCTCCGGGAAGGGTCGCAAGGCCTGTTGATCGATCGCGAGAACTTCGACGGACTTTCGTGATCCGAATCAAGGAGGGCACGGCGGCCGGCCTCACCCCGGCTCCGGTCAGGCGATTCGCAGCGGGAGCGCCGAACGCTCAACAGTGGCACGGTCGGATGGACCACGATCCTGCGCACAAATGGCTGCGCGAACAAGTACGTGAGGCAAGCGTCTGGCTGGATTCGGCAGACGTTCTGTACTCTCGCAGTCATGCAACAGCGGAGCACAGGAACGGTGACACGGTCACTGTTGCTGCTTCTGCTGCCGTTCATCGCTCTTCTCGCAGTGCCTCCGCTTGGTTCCTCGGGTAGCGCCGCGGTGCTGGGAACTGCGATTGCCGTCTTCGTGGTCGCTGCGCTCGCAACTTCCTCGAAGTACGAACTTCTGCAACTGTGCGCGGTTTCGGCCACTGGCCCGTCTGATGACGAACGCTGCCTGCGTGGTGCTTTCCGCAGGCAGAGCAGCCCGGACGCGCCCGGTCGTCCGCAACCTCGAGCTCCGGGAATCGGTCTGTAGATCGGCAGTCGGCGGGTGTGAACTCGTCGTAGGTCGGTCAGACGTCTTGCGTCCACGACCATTCCCGCGCTCTCATCTCTCTGAGCGTGCCTTTCGGTGAGGTTCATTCGTCATGCTCGATTTTGTCTACTACCCCGTGTCCGGAATCCTCTGGTTCTGGCACAAGGTCTTCTCACTGGTCTCCGGATCACCCGACAACGGCGTCGTGTGGGCGTTGTCGGTCGTATTTCTCGTCTTCACGCTCAAAGCCCTGCTGTTCAAACCCTTCGTCAAGCAGGTCCGCACTCAACTGGTGATGCAGAAGCTGCAACCTCAGATCAAGGCGTTGCAGAAGAAGTATTCGGGTGACCGGCAGAAACTCACTGTAGAGATGGCCAAGCTGCAGAAAGAACATAATTACAGTCCGTTGCTCGGCTGTCTGCCGATGCTGGTTCAGGCACCGGTGTTCATTGGTCTTTATCACGTCCTGCGATCGTTCAATCGGACCGGAGCGGCATCGCACGTCCCGTTTCTGAGCCCGACCGAACCGATGTCGGTGGCGGACAACGCGAACACGGCCAACTACTTCTTCAGTGCCTCGGACGTGCAGTCTTTTCTCGACGCCAAACTGTTCGGCGCACCGTTGTCCGCCATGATTTCGAGCCCGGCAGCACAACTGGAAGCATTCGGCGACGTCAGCCGTATCTCCATCATTCTGGTAGCGGTACCGCTGATGATATTTGCCGCCGTCGCTACACATTTCACATCGCGGGCATCCATCGCGCGCCAAGTGGACACCGGAACCGTCAACCCTCAAACAGCGATCATGAACAAGCTCGCATTGTGGGTGTTTCCGGTGGGGGTGATCGCTTTCGGTGCGTTCGCGCCCGTGGCGATCCTGCTGTATTTCGTGAGTAACAACTGCTGGACGCTGGGACAACAGCATTTTGTGTACGGACGCATCGCTGCGGAGCAGAAGGAAGCCGAATCGTCGCCGACTCCCGGAATGACCGCGCCCCCGTCGCCCAGAGTGGCTGCACCGCCGCTGCCGGGCGCCAAGCCCATCCGCGCCAAGCCCATCCGCGCCAAGCGCAGGCGATGACGGAAAGCGACCCCTCCCTACCGGCGAGTAAGGCACGTACGCTGGAAAGCATGACCAAATGGACCGCAGAAGACGTAGTCGATCAGACCGGCCGCACATTTGTCGTCACGGGGGCGAACAGCGGACTGGGTGAGGTAGTCGCACGAGCGCTGGGCAAAGCCGGGGCCGACGTCGTCCTTGCCTGTCGTGACACCACGAAGGCCGACGCCGTAGCCGCCGACATCGGGCCCAACGCGGTTGTCCGCAAATTGGACCTCTCGGATCTGTCGTCGGTACGAGCCTTTGCCGACGCAACGGAGAAGGTCGACGTCCTGGTGAACAACGCCGGCGTGATGGCGGTTCCGTTCCGCCGGACGGTCGACGGATTCGAAATGCAGATCGGCACAAACCATCTCGGACACTTCGCGTTGACCGGATTGCTGAAGGACAAGCTCACCGATCGTGTCGTGACGATGTCCAGTGCCCTGCATCAGCTCGGAACTGTCGATCTGGACGATCTCAATTTCGAGCGTCGGAAGTACAACCGATGGTTGGCCTACGGGCAGTCGAAGCTTGCCAATCTGTTGTTCACGTACGAACTTCAACGCAGGCTCGCGGCGTCGGGATCTTCGCTCAAAGCGCTCGCTTCGCATCCGGGGTACGCGTCGACGAACCTGCAGGGGCACACCGAGTCGATCCAGGACAAGCTGATGGGAATCGGCAATTCGATCTTCGCGCAGTCCGCGGAGATGGGCGCCCTTCCCGAACTGTGGGCGGCAACCGCGCCGGATGCCTTCGGCGGCAGTTACATCGGACCGGACGGTCCGTTCGAGCAGCGAGGGTATCCGAAGGTCGTGGGGTCGAACAAGAAGTCACACGATACGAAGACAGCCTCGGGTTTGTGGACACTGTCGGAGAAGTTGACCGGAGTCTCGTTCGGGATTTGATTCAGATATGAAGGTGGCCGCGAACTTCGAGAAGTTCGCGGCCACCTTCATATCCGTTCGAGCTAGATGTTGTTCGGGTTACAGCGTGACAACCATCTTGCCGGTGTTCGCGCCGCGCATCAGGTCGATGAACGCTTGCGGTGCATTCTCCAGGCCTTCGACGATGGTCTCGTCCCACTGAATCTTGTTGTCGGCGAGCCACCCTGCCATGTGGGTGCGGAATTCGCCACCGAGGTGACGGTAGCCGCCCACGAGGAATCCGCGCAGTGTGAGCTGCTTGCCGATCACCAGTGCCAGGTTGTGGGGAGCGGTGGGCTTCTCGGTGGTGTTGTACTGAGCGATGGCTCCGCACAGGGCAATCCGGCCACCCTGGTTCATGGCATCGATTGCGGCTTCGAGATGCTCGCCACCGACGTTGTCGAAGTACACGTCGATGCCGTCAGGGGCGGCAGCGGCGAGTAGTTCGGTGATCGGGCCGTCGTGATAGTCGAATGCCGCATCGAATCCGAGTTCGAGAAGTCGGGCAACCTTCGCCGGTGAACCGGCGCTACCGATTACTCGCTTCGCTCCGAGCAACTTGGCGATCTGACCGACGAGCGATCCGACGGCACCTGCTGCGCCGGAGACGAATACGGTATCGCCTTCCTTGAACTCCGCAACCGCGGTGAGGCCGGCATACGCGGTGAGGCCAGTCATGCCGAGGGCACCCAGGTAGGCCGTCGCCGGCGCGATGGACGTGTCGGCCGGAGTCACTGCGGATCCGTCGAGGATGGCGTATTCACGCCATCCGAGGCCGTGGACGACGACGTCGCCCACGGCGCGATCAGTCGACTTGGATTCGACGACCTCGCCGACAGCACCACCGTCGAGCGGCGCACCGACCTGGAACGGCGGAAGGTAGGACTTCACGTCGTTCATTCGGCCGCGCATGTACGGGTCGACAGAGATGGCGATGTTGCGGACCAGGATCTGGCCGTCTTCGAGTTCGGGGAGTTCTACTTCGGCGGTGGCGAAGTTCTCCGACGTGGGCCATCCGTTCGGGCGTGAAGCGAGACGGATTTCCCGGCTGACAGTGGTAGTGCTCATTCGTCGTCCTTACTTACTTCGAGGGTGACCTCGATGTTGCCGCGAGTTGCATTGGAGTACGGGCACACCTGGTGTGCCTTCTCCGTCAGCTCGACGGCCTGATCATGGGGTAGATGGGGGAGTGAAACCTCCAGCGTCACAGCGAGTCCGAAGCCTCCTGCACCGTTGGGGCCGATGCCGACCCGCGCGCCGACTGCGGAATCAGCCACGTTGGCCTTCTCGGCACGGGCGACCATCTGCAGAGCGGAGTGGAAGCATGCTGCGTATCCGGCGGCAAAGAGTTGCTCGGGGTTGGTGCCTTCGCCGCTGCCACCCATTTCCTTGGGAATGGCGAGGCCGAGATCGAGGCGTCCGTCCGAGGTGCGAGCGTGACCGTTGCGGCCTTCGCCGGTGGCAAGTGCTTCTGCGGTGTAGACGATGTTCATGACTTCTTCTTTCCGTCGGAGTGGGCGTTGGATGCTTGAAGTGACTCACCGAGACGAGTGAGAACGTCTCGGAGTTCGGTGAGTTCGTCGTTACTCAGACCAGTGGCGCCTGCGAGCTTGGCCGGGATGTCCTCGGCCTTGCTACGCAAGGTGGAACCCGCCTCGGTCAGGTGAATCTCGACGCGACGCTCGTCCGTGGTGAGGCGTCGGCGCTCGATGAATCCCAGACCCTCCAGCCTCTTGAGCAGCGGCGACAGAGTTCCGGTGTCGAGATCGAGTGCCTCACAGATCTCACGCACGCCCCGGCCGTCTCGTTCCCAGAGCGTCAACAAGACGAGGTACTGGGGATACGTGATTCCCAGGTCGTCGAGCATTGCCCGGTACGCGGCCGTAGTGGCCCGCGACGCCGAATAGAGGGCGAAGCAGACCTGGCGTTCGAGAGCGAGTGGGTTGGTCACGAGAACAACTGTAGTGCACAGTTAAGTTGTGCACAACAAAGAAGTGTCAAATAGATCTACGGATAGGCGGCCGTTCGTCTACGGCGTCGACAGGATCTCGGAGACATGCGAGAGGAAGGTGTGCACTGTCCGGGCAGCGGGCGCAGGAAACCTGGTCCGCACTGCCAATCCGTCGTGAGTTCGTGAGAACCAGAACTGAACGTCGTCGGCGTTCGAGACGCGACTGAGTTGCTGCGGATTGATCGGCGCAGGCTGTGATTCGCTGGACTTTGATTTACGGGGGCGAGATCCACCGGGCATGGTTCGGTAGTCGGCGTAGGACACCGAGAAGATGTCTCTGCGAGTGGGCGAAACCTCGGGCCCCAAGCTCCGCAACACCTGCCTCGACGACACGGACGACAGTGAAAGTGACTCGTGGAAAGCGAGATTGACTGCCCGGGCAGTGCTGTGAAGATTGTCCATGCTCGTCACGGTGATGGGCGCATTGGCTACCAGCCATCCGAAGGTGTGGTTGTGTCGCGGTTCCCGACGCGTGTGAACAGGGAACAGTAGGTGCGTGTCCCTCTTGCCGGTCAATTGTGTTGTGGCCAAACCGATCGACGCAAGAATTGCACCGAACGACGAGTGCCGATGATCGGCGCAGTTCTGGTCGAACAGCTCTGCTTCGTCGGCGTCGAGGAGCATTCGGGTGTCTGTGCCCTGGGGCGACATCGCCCCGGCGGGCAGTCCCAGATCTACGGGAAAATGGGGAGTGTCACCCCCGCATGCTCGGAGGAAGGACCGCCAACCCGCAATCCGGTGGTCGCCGGGCTCTGGATCCGCGGTTGCCGATTCCCGGAAGCAGTAGTTGAGGAAACTCCCGGGCTCCGGAAGGAGATCAGACGCGATCGGATCACGGTCCGCCCGCGTGTATTCGCGATACAGAGTGCTGATCTCGGTAATTGCGATGCTCATGGACCAGCCGTCGCAGATGGCATGGTCGAACCCGCAGACCACTGTCGACTGGTCCTCGCGGGTGATGGCACCGAGAAAGTACGCGGGAAACGCGAAAGGATTGCACCATCGATCCAAGCGCTCGCCCAAGAGTTCTCGCACCTGCTCCGGTGTTCGCGCGTCAGCCACTGTTTCCTCACGCAGGCGCAGATCGCCGACGTCGGCGACGTCGACGAACAGTGCCGAGGATTCACCCGATTCTTCGGCCTGGGAGAACGAGCACGACAGGGCGTCGTGACGGGACGTCCATTCCTCGAAGCTGGCCTTGAGTGCGTCCGTGTCGATGGGACCGGGAACGTCGAAAGTAGCAGCGAGCCAAGTCGTATCGCCGCGGCTGCCGGCAAGATGCAGCTGCTGATTGGAGGTCGGGGGAACCGGATACGTCGTTCCGGTGGAGATTTCGCTCGGCGTCCACTGCAGAATGCGGCCCGGCCGTGCCTCGAACCTGTCGAGAAACGTGATGTGCATCAGGCGGTCTCCACTTCCTGACGTGCATCCGCCTGACGCACGACACGGTAGTCGCCGGTATCAGCGACCGTTCTCAGGACGTTGCGAAGGTGTCGTAGGTACCGATTCACCGATGTGTGCGCCTGCTCGGTGTCCGGAAAACTGACCATCACGTACGTACGGTCTTCCTTCCGGTTGATCCACATCGACAGATCACCCGTCGTTCCTGGCCCACCCAGTGCCCGCGCTTCGAGTTCGTCATGGTGCTCGGCACCTGGAATCAGGCGCATGTCGATGTACGACACCATCGGCGGGACCGAGGTTCCACCGATGTCGGATCCGGTCAACTTCGACACCTGGGCGATCACCGAGTGAATGGACACGTCCGCGAGTCCCTTCACCGCAGCGCGAGCAGCGTGGGCAAGGGGGAGTGCATCGGTAAAGTTCGTGACACCGCTCAGCGTGAACGAGACCGGGACGAGATTGATGAACCAGCCTTGGGAATAGAGGTATCTCGGATCGGAGCGAGTGCCGACTGCGTTGAGCGCGAAGTAGTTCGCTCGATCCGCAACTTCGATCTCGGTGAGGGCGAGGGCTGCGAAGATCCCCGTGGAGAAGCCGACGCCATTGGACTTGCACAGCGCTGCGAACGCGGCTGACTCGTCGCTGTCGAGAACGTCGATGTGTGTGCGGGTCGACCGGGTCTGTTCGTCCCGCGCGACGCCGAGGTCGAGGGGGAACGTCGGGAGTTGGCCGGCGTTGGCGGCGAGAATCGAAATCCACTGCTGCACAGGCGCTGCGGCCAGGTCGAGGTTCCCCGCGGATGTCCGTTCCTCGCCGCTGTACTCGACGTAGCTGCCGGGAGAGGGAAGTTGAGCGTCGATGCCGGCGCTTTCGGCGATGTACAGCGCACGAAGTTCTTCGACGCCCAGCATCAACGACAGGCCGTCGGTGTGCGAGTGATCGACGCCGTAGTAGACGGTGAAGCCGGCGCCGTGCTCGACGACGCCACTGATGAACGAGGGCCATTGCAATGGGCTGGTATCGCCGGCGAAACTTCGGCTCACATGCTCGCGAACCGCATCTGTCGTGTTCAGAGAACCGACGCTGTGCGGCGTGAGTTCGATCGTCGACGCATCCACCACGTGACGGTCGATGACCCCGCTACCGTCGGGATCTTCGGATGATCTCACCTCGAACCAACTGTGCAGTGTGTTGTGCCGCAGGACAAACGCCTGGACCGCCCGACGCAGTGCCTCCCGATCGAG
Organism: uncultured Rhodococcus sp.; assembly: GCF_963525155.1. Lineage (NCBI taxonomy): Bacteria > Bacillati > Actinomycetota > Actinomycetes > Mycobacteriales > Nocardiaceae > Rhodococcus > uncultured Rhodococcus sp. Next base: position 27,574 of record NZ_CAURKP010000017.1, on the reverse strand, counting down.
ATCACCGGGCAGAGTGAACGTGAATCCGATCCACGGTGACCAGTCGACGCCTTGTGCGCGCTTGTGATCGGCGGTACGAATGTGTCCTTCCTGTAGGAACGAGAGCGGTTGGTCGCTCCGCGGAGCCCCGGATGCCGCCGCCAGGGATTGTTCAGTAGGCCTGAACTCGGTGAGCGTCCCGGCTTTCGGTGCCCAGAGATCGATGGGTGTCATTTCCATGAGAGTTCTCCTCGATCGGTGCAGCGGTTTTGGTCGGAGGTGCGAAAGTGTCGGTCGAGAAGGCAAAGTCCTCCATTTCGCGGCGTAGGAGTCCCGCGAACTGATGGATGTGGCGGCTCGTGCGCGCGTTGCCCGGGTGGCGTATGGCCAGATTGAGCCCTTCGGGAGTCCGCGTGAGCCAGATGTAGACGTCGGTTCCCGAATGATCTCGACTACGAAGGCCCCTGGTCTGCCAGCTCGTCCATTGCTCGGCACCAGGAACGTGACGAACGTCCATGTACGAGAGCACGAACGGCAGGTGCTGCGGGGAGTCGATCAGCTCGCACACTTTCGAATACGGCAGTGCCGCGGCGGGGCGGACGCGCCGTATCTCCGTGCCGGCAACCTTGGCCAGATCGCTCAGGGTTGCGGCGGGGGCAATCGGAATCCTCACCGGCACAACACCGATGAACCATCCCAGCGACGCGGCCCATCGAAGCTCCGAACGGGTGTGTTGCGGCACGACGACGCGGAATTCGTCTGCACCGGTGAGATCGCCGGTCACCTTGGCCGCGCACGCGAGTATCGCGGCCAGGAATCCTTGGTTGCTGCGCTTGCTCGCTTCTGCCAGGCGTTCGGCTCCCCGGGCGCTCAGAAGCCAGGCGGACAGGCTCTGCTGAGGGACTCGGCGTCCGGTGACCGGTTCGGGTAGCGCTGGAAAGTACGGAGCCTCGCCCTGCGCGTAGAACTCGCGCCACGTCTGCACTGCCGGGTGAGAGCGGTCCGCGTGTCCCACGAGATCTCGTTCCTTGGTGCCGAAGTCGATGTAGCTTCCGGTCTCCGGCGGCGAGGGAGGGCTTCCCTCGCTCAACGATCGGTAGATCGTCTGCAGTTCGTGCGCGGTCAACGCCACCGAATATCCGTCCAGCAGAGCATGATCAGCGGCAAAAACCACGGTGAAGTGGTTGGGGCCTTCGATCGTCGCGAACTGATACGCAGGCCAGACAAGTGGATCGGTCGATCGGTCGAGCAGTTGCTGCAGATGCGTGAAGACAGACATCGAGGACGCAAGGTGTCCGACCTCGGTGCCCAGAATCCGGACGTCTCCAGACGCCGCGGTGCGTCGGACTATCGTTTCGCCCTCCACGGCGACGTGTGTTCGGAGCACTTCGTGGCGATCGATCCAGTGATCGAGAGCGGCCGCCCAGATTCTTCGGTCGAGTCGGTCGTGGATGCGAAACGAGGTACCCAGCCACGACGGAGTGCACACGTCGGTCTGATGGTGCACCTGCCGTTTCGCCTGCTCGGCATGTTTCAAGTGTGCCTCGTGTATGTAGCTGGCGGGACGCTGGTCGACAGGCCACAGCTCGGGCGGATTCACCGCGGCGGGAGTCCACTCGGTGACGGTCCCTGGAGGTAGGGGATAGTCGGCAAGTTCCGTGAATTCCATTGGGAAACCTGATCTCTCGAGATGGCGAAAGGTGGGGATCGTGAAGGGGGCGGATGTTTGTAACCGAGAGTGACAGATGATTAGTCAAGGCAAGTAGAACGCGGCCCGAGGCTCCGCGCAACTGCTTCGGTGCGGGATGTGACGAGGAACATTCCGCTCGTTATTTCGGACAATTCGAATACTGGACATCCGGTTTACGGCCCTGGTCACCTGTCAGTTGATCGATCAATCACTCTGTGGTGAAACAAATTTCAACAGACCGTTGTGAATTCCGCCGGCGACGAAGCATGTGCGCATGCGAACGTCGGAATATGTTTATGTGTAGCAAGTTTCGTATGGATTCGGCTGTATCTCTTTTAATTGCAACAGGGTTCGTGTACTGCCGTCGTGTCGTTTCGGCGCGCGGATTGTTCACCGAGTATTGACATGCTCGGCATCTGCCGGTCGTATGCAGACGGTATTTGTAAGCGATGACTGATCCGATGGAATACGACCTGGTTGTGATCGGCTCCGGCCCTGGTGGGCAGAAGGCTGCCATCGCGGCGGCCAAGCTGGGTAAACGGGTAGCGATGGTCGAGAAAGGCAACATGCTCGGGGGAGTGTGCGTCAACACCGGCACCATTCCGTCGAAGACGTTGCGTGAGGCGGTTCTCTACCTCACCGGGATGAACCAACGCGAACTGTACGGCGCGAGTTACCGCGTCAAGGAGAACATCACTCCGGCCGACCTGCTGGCGCGAACCCAGCATGTCATCACCAAAGAAATCGAAGTCGTTCGATCTCAGCTCCTGCGCAACCGCGTCGAATTGTTGGTAGGGGTCGGCTCGTTCGTCGACGAGCACACCATCCTCGTCGAGGACGCCTCGCGCGGAGACAAGATGACGATCACGGCGAGGTTCGTCGTGATCGCGACCGGAACGTTGCCTGCTCGCCCGGCGGGGGTGTCCTTCGACAGTCACCGGGTGCTCGACTCCGACGGAATCCTCGATCTGACCTCCATCCCGACCACCATGGTCGTCGTGGGCGCGGGAGTGATCGGTATCGAGTACGCATCGATGTTCGCGGCACTCGGCACCAAGGTCACCGTCGTCGAGAAGAGGACGTCGATGCTGGACTTCTGCGACCCCGAGGTCATCGAATCGCTTCGATTCCATCTACGCGATCTGGCGGTCACTTTCCGATTCGGTGAAGAAGTGACGGCCGTCGACGTCGGAGCGAACGGAACGCTTACGACGCTGCGCAGCGGCAAGCAGATTCCCGCCGAGACCGTGATGTACTCGGCTGGACGGCAAGGCCTCACGGCGCCACTCGCGCTGGAGAACGCCGGGCTCGAAGCCGACGAACGTGGCCGTATCTACGTCGACGACAATTTCCGCACCAAGGTCGAACACATCTACGCCGTCGGTGACGTCATCGGATTCCCGGCGTTGGCGGCGACGTCGATGGATCAAGGTCGACTCGCGGCCTATCATGCCTTCGACGAACCAGGCGCGAAGCTGATGGATCTGCAGCCGATCGGCATCTACTCGATTCCCGAGGTGTCGTACGTGGGCGCCACCGAGGTCGATTTGACCAAGGAATCGGTGCCGTACGAGGTCGGGGTTTCCCGGTACCGCGAACTCGCGCGCGGGCAGATCGCAGGCGACACCTACGGGATGCTCAAGATCCTGGTGTCGACGGATGACCTGAAACTGCTCGGTGTTCATATCTTCGGCTCGGGTGCAACGGATCTCGTGCATATCGGCCAAGCGGTGATGGGGTGCGGCGGGACCGTCGAATACCTTGTCGACGCCGTCTTCAACTATCCGACACTGTCCGAGGCGTACAAGGTGGCGGCGCTCGACGTCATGAACAAGATCAGGGCTCTCAAGCAATTCCACTAGGGGTCGGGGTGTCCCCAGGTACCGGTCAGGGTCGGTCGGTGTACTTCTCGGGTAGCACTTGTTCGAATACCTGAGGGTGATGTCAGGCCTGGGGAAATAGGGCAGGGTCTATCTCCATGACCATTGCCCAGGAACTTCGTGTGGAATTTCGATGCTGATCGGACTGATTGCCGCGATCGTGGCATGCGTCGGGTACGGCGTTGCATCCGTGCTGCAAGCCTACGGCGCGCGCAAGTCGGCAGCTGCCGCCGAGCAGCGTGGCGAGGCCGGACACGTGACGGCGTCGGGTGGCCCGACCTTGCGTTCGACGTTCGCGGCCGCGCTGACGGCGTCGTTCATCCTGGGCACCGTGCTCGATGCGGTCGGATTCGCCGGTAGTGCCATCTCCGCGCGGCTCATTCCACTGTTCTTGTCGCAGACAGTGGTCAGTGCCAATCTCGTCATCACGGCAGTACTGGGGACCGTGGTCCTCGGCATCCAGTTGCATCGTCGCGACTGGTTCGCGATCGCCGCTGTGATCGGATCGCTCCTGCTGCTCGGATTGTCGTCAGGTCACGCGGGCGGTGGGAGTTCCAACGACGTCGTCCACTGGGGTGTCCTCGTGGGCTCGGCGTTGATCTTGCTGATCGGCATAGGTTTGATCCGATGGTTGGGCTCACGCGCAGCAGTAGTCGCCGGGTTGATCTCGGGTGTGCTGTTCGGCTGTCTGGCCATTGCCGTACGCGTGGTCTACGGAATCGATCCGTTCGAAATCGGCACGATGCTCCGCGATCCGGCCGGCTGGGCGATCCTCGTCTCGGGCCTGGGCGGTTTCTATCTGCACACGGTGGCGCTGCAACTGGGATCCGTCAACGGAGCGACAGCGGCTCTGGTTGTCGGCGAGACGGTGGTTCCGGGAATCGTCGGCGTCGTGGTGCTCGGCGACGCGTCGAGACCTGGCCTGGAATGGCTTGCCGTCGTCGGCTTCGTCGGGGCAATCGCGGGTGCCGTCGCCGTGGCCGTCTTCGGCGCGGCGAGCCACGAGGAGAAACCGGTCGAAGAAGTTACCTTCTGATCCGGTAGACGAAAGTGTCCTCGAAGACACGACGGCGAACACGACTACAGACGTGTTAGAAAGGCAGTTCAGGCCGATCTCGGAGGGGTAGTCATGCACGGGGCAGCAGCGAAGCACGAGGCCGAAGCCATCGCCGGAAACAAGGCAAATTGGGACGATCGCGCCGATGTGCATGTGCGCTCCGAAATGTATGACGTCGGCGGGTTTCTCGCCAACAGAGCGACCATTTCCACAGTTGTGCAGAACGACTTGTCGATTCTGGCCCCGCATCTGCCACAGTCAGGAGTGCAAGGTCACTCGCTCCTGCATTTGCAGTGCCACATCGGGATCGACACGATCTCCTGGGCGCGTCTTGGTGCGATCGACGTGCACGGGCTTGATCTGTCACCCAACTCTCTGCACCACGCTGCTCGTATCGCAAAGGCAGACAACCGCGAGATCACCTGGGTGGAAGGTGATGCGCGATTCGCCTCGACGCTGATCGACCGACGTTTCGACGCGATCGTCACCAGTGCCGGAACAATCGTCTGGTTGCCGGAACTCACCGCTTGGGCTCAGTCGATCCACGACCTCCTCGAGCCTGGTGGGGTGTTTCAGATCCGAGACGATCATCCGATCCTCGGCGCAATGGCGTTCGAGCCGTGGATGATCACCGACGACTACCTCTCCGGGGGCGGCATGCGATCGTACGAAGACTCGGCGACTTACACCGGGACCTCCGATGGGCAGATAGCGCACACCGCCAACCACGAATGGCGCCACGACCTAGGCGAGGTCATTGGTTCCTTGCTGGATGCGGGTCTTCATATCGAATCAGTTTCGGAACTTCCCTATATGGACTGGCCGGCCTTCCCCGAACTCGTTCCATGCGCCAACGGATGGACTCTGCCGAGCCACTCTCCGCGGATACCTTTGAACTTCGCCATCGTCGCCAGGCGAAATCAGCGAAGTGAGTGAGCAGAGCCGATCCCTTGGAAGACTTCGAATTATTCCTCGAGCGGCGTGGCCGTATTTCGTGCATGATCGTCGTATGGCTTTGTCCCGGTTGTTGCCTGCCAGCTCGCCCTTTTCGCAAGTCGGCGCGTCTGGTGTGGTGCGTCCAGGAATCGAGTTAATCGTAGTTCTTTCGAGCTAATACTTCTGGTGGATAGTGCTTTTCGCTCGAACTCTGCTCGGCGTTGTTGCAACCGTTCGGCGAAGTTGCAATATCAGGTTCGAATGAACCTGCGTCGCTGTTCGATCGGTCAATTGGTAACGGAAACCGCGTTCTCGCAGATAGTTCCAGTGCGCCCCAATGTCCCGCATACGTTGTGCGTCACGGGCAGCGGGACGAAGAACGGAGGAAAGTGATGAGCAGCTTGGATATTCAACGCTGGTCGAACGACTTCACCGCGCTGACCAAGGTCATATCGGAAGGCATCGAGCAGTTTGTTCTCCGGTTCATTTCCAGCTGAAGTGATCTGAGCTCGTTGCCCGTCGTGGAATTATTGATCTCCACCGCGATTCGGAGGACGAATCGTGATGAAGCAGAGGTTCTTACGAGGTCTGGGAGGCCTGGGCGGGGGCGAGCAGGTAGGAGAACACGTACGTAACTGCGGCGATGACCGCCAGTACGATCAAGGACATCGGGAATCCTCCGGCATCTCGCACCGGGTCACCAGTAGCGACGACAGCCGCCATGGACACTCCGATTACCAGCAATGTCACCGCCAAGGCAGAGCACGCAGCGAACCGATGCTTCCAGCAGCAGACTGTGCGCGCCGGCCATGTATGGCTTGTTCTCAGGGCGCAGCGCCCGCCTGCAACAGCGCTCGAGCCGACAATCAGCCCTGCCAGCGCTCCGATGAAGGCGGGTATGAACAGTCCTACCCAGGACCAGGCTCCATCGCCGACTATCGGGATCATCACGGCGACACCTGTGACCGCACCTGTGAGCGCAGCCAGACTCAGTTCCTTGTCGACCCAGCTCATGGATCAACTAGAACACAGGCACGCTCCCGAGGCTGTGGAGTATCTCGGATTCAGGGGCTGAAGAACTCGAGTCGGCGGCGCAGGCGTGCGATCGACGGGTCCCCGATCGTGCGTCTGCCGTCGGTTCGGGCTTGGCTCGGGGTCATCCCGTAGAAGTCCTTGAACGCTCGCGCCAACTGGGATTTCGAGGTGAAGCCGCATCGCAGGGCCAACGCTTCGATCGTTTCGTTCGGCATCTCGGTTCTGGTCAATTCGCGGTAGACGAGTTCGAGACGCTTCCGCCGAATGACAAGAGCTATTCCGCCGTCGGATGCGAATGCGCGATAGAGCTGTGCCCGGGAGACGGACAATGCTGCGCACATGCTCGTCGGGCCGAGCCAGGTCTCCGAGAGATGCTCGGCGATGTAGGCGTACGCACGATCGCGGAGAGAGTGATCGGGCCGCGGCGACAGATCAGGTTCGGCGATACCCAAACTGACACGAAGGAGGGAAGCGACGACGTCCTCGTAGCCGGCCGCAGCATCGGGATCGAGATGCGGTAGCGCGAGTACGACCGATTGCATGCACTGAGCGAGCACGACGGCAGGAACTCCGCGCAGTACCGTCCCGTGTAGAGAACGACCCTTCGACTCGGCCTCGACGAGGGAACGCGGTGCGAGGAGCGTGATGGTGCGCCCTGTCGATTCCGCCTCCGCGTCGGCGGTCCAGGTACGCCCGAGGTCGAAGAATGTGACATCGCCTGGACGTGCGACGAAATCGACTCCGTCGGCGTTGCCGCTCAACTGCCCGTCGAGGACGACCTGGACCATGTATTCATCGTCGAGTCCGCTCTCGGCGATCAGCCGATTGTTTCGGGTGTACTTCTGTGCATTGAAGGTAGTTTGACCGATCAACGAGGTTCCGATGGAAAGCGCTGTGATCGAGCCTTCGAGAGATGTGTCAGGGTCAATTCGGTCGGTGACGAAGAACGGACGTGTGGCACTGCGCCAGAAGTCGTCGGCGTCCGCAGGATCGACCGATCGGGTCGACACGCGGATGCGGGCGGAATTCATCGACACGCGGGCATGATATGTCAGATCCCGCAGGTCGCAGTCACTCTCCCGCAAATAGACGTCAATAGTGACCGAGCCCACATAATGAGACAAATCGGGCGTATTTGTGAGACGGCCAGTGCTCGCGTGTCGCGGCGAAGCTGTCTATGTTGTTCGTTATGGGTGGACAGGTTGGGAGTTCGATGCTCGAACGAAATCTCGAGTTCGGCGGGGATCGACTGCTCGTTTGTCGGCCATCATGACGTCCACTTCGAATCGATCGCAGCTATCTCGAGCAAAGCGAAATCCTCGAGGAAGGGGCACGCTGCAAAGGCGGCTTGCCGGGCGTGGAGCCACGGCGATTCGTCCCCGCCTCCTCGGATTGATGGAACGCTCGGCGGGATTGACTGTCATCGATTCGCCGCTTGGGTTCGGCAAGACGGAACTCGCCGCGTTGTGGCTCACGACTCTCGGGCAGGTGCCGAGCAGACCGGTAGTCTGGGTGCCGGCGCCATCGCATCGGATGACCCCCCTCGAGTACTGGAACACCGCGCTCGCAGTAATTCAGGATTCCCTGGAATCACTCGAGGCCCCGCCACGAATGCGCGAGGATCCAGTGGGCGCGATCGAATCACTCCTCGACTCGTCGCCCGCACCATTCGTGTTGGTGTTCAACCGCATCGACCTGGTTGAGGGTGACGAGGTGGGACGCCGAATCGTGGATCTGATCGTGCGGCTTCCCGGATTGAAAGTAATCGTCACGCTGCAGGATCGGTCTGCGACGGACTTGCTCGAAGACGTCCGCGTGGACGAGTACCTGTGCGCGAACGACCTCAGATACACGCTCGACGAGTCCACCGTTCTGTTCGCGGAGGCAGGGATTCACCTTCCCTCGGGCATCGTCCATTCGATCTGTGAACGCGTCGCCGGCGTTCCCGTGCTGATGAAGGTTGCTCTGAGTGCGGTTGCGGGGCTGAGTGAACCGAGCCGTGGACGCGAACGCGTTCAGCAGCGAGTGGACCAGGCGATCCACGCGTACGTCAGTCGGACCGCTCCTCGGTCGGGCAAGTCGCTCGAGTTGTTCGACTTCGCGACTACGATCGCCGCTGCCCGCACGGTGACACCAGAGATCGCTCGTGTCCTGTCCGACGATCTTGACGTGGAGGGCAAACTGGACTTGCTCGAGTCTTTCGGTCTGATCTTCCGGAATGGTTTCGAGGGAGAACCGTCCTGGTACTTCGCGCCGTCAGTTCGACTGGCATTCATACAGATACGGGCCGAACAAGGGGATGGATTCGAAGATCCCTTCCAGGTACTCGTCGATCACGCTCTCGGGACTTCGGATATAGCCGGTGCCGTTCACTACGCCTTGGACGGACGCAAGTGGACCAGGGTGCTCGACATACTCGAGCGCCACTGGGCTGATCTTCTGGTCGATCACACCGGATTGGTCCGGACTGCGTTGCAATCCATACCCGGTGACGTACTCAGTTCGAACCCTTCGATTCTGGTGGGTCGTGACCTGCTCGAATCACGTCTGCGGCCGCAGTTGATCAACGGCGATTCATTACCGACGGAACCGGCGGAATTGCGTGCGATAGGTGGTAGTCCGCATGCGCACAGCTTGTTGAACGTCGGAACTGTCCAATCGGTGGTGCTGAGAACATCCGGTAAGTACCAACGCTCTACCGAGATCACGCGCAAATTGGCGCACGTCGTGTACGGACTCGGCGACGAGTCGTTGGGCGCGTTGGGGTCTCAACTGCCCGCCCTGCGGCTGATCTGGGGGGTCTCGCATCAATTGACCGGTGACCTCGGTGATGCCGCGGTGGAATTGCGACTCGCCTATCAAGGTGCGGTGCAACATGGTCCGGAGTTCGTCCTGCGTCACGCCGCAGGCAATGCCGCGCTCAACTCCGCGCTGATCGGGGACGTCGCGCACGCGACGGACTGGCTGCACCTGGAAAGCACACACCCGGACGTTTCGGGATGGTTGGGACCGCCCTCGCACATGGGGGGAGCGATCGCGCGGGCACTGGTGGCGTGCGACAGCGTGGACCTGCACGCCGGAGCTGCCGCGATGGACGCACTCGCCGAGGTCACACCGCCGGGCGACCTGTGGGCGTTCGCGGCCTACACTTACACCAGATTTGCACTGCTGCAATCGGACCCGTTCTCGGGGCTGATTTCCCTCCAGCGCGCAGTGGCAACGCACGGGCACGTGAATCCGTGTGAACGATCGCTCGGTGACGCGCTTCTCACCGCGGCACGTATCGATCTTCTGTTGGCGTCCGGGGAGGGTACCAAGGCGCTGGAAGAATCAGTCGCTGCGCCACATACGTTTGCAGTTGTCACGGTCTCCGTGGCGCGGGCGCATCTCCTGACCGGGTCGCCGTCCCAGGCATTGGAATTGTGCCGCGAAATCGACTGGAGCGGGCAGTATCTCACGAGGTTTCGGCTCGAATCCCTGCTGATCGAATGCGCTGCTCTGTGTGAACTGGGCAGGATCCCCGCTGCCGCGAGTACATGGGAGGAAGCTCGCGGACTGCTCGAAACCTCCGGTGTCCTGTCGGCCCTGGCGACGATACCGCGTGATCTGATCAGGCAACTCGAAGATCGGGCCGAGGGCTCGAGCAGTGCCGTCGCGACCTTTCTCGAATCCGAAGCGGCGCAGATGTATCCGGCGACCATCGTTCGGGTCCAATTGACGAAACGGGAGATGGACGTTCTCGTGGAACTGGGTCTCGGCATTCCGATCGGTGAGATCGCGCGGCGGTTGTTCGTATCCAACAACACGCTGAAGAGTCACCTCCGAGCCTTGTATCGCAAACTCGGTGCGCATTCCCGGGAAGAGGCTGTCGCCTCAGCGCACCGACACAACCTCCTCGGCAGTGGGCAGGACTGATCGGCGTCAGTGCAGATTGCGCTCGGCGTAGACCTTCATCGCGTCACGGACCAGCGAAGCGGTGCCTTCTCCGTACTTGTCGTAGTTTGCAGTGAAGCGGGGATCGTCGACGTACATCTGGCCGAGCCCGGTGAAGGCGTCGGCGCTGGGAGTCCTTCCCTGCCAACCGATCTTTATCCACTCGAACTGTCTTCGGGTAATCGTCTGGACGTCGTCACTTTCCGCGGACAGCCCCGCTGTCAGTGCTTTTCCGAATGCCGCTGCGATGTCGGCTTGAGCTTGCAGATGAGCTTTACGGTCCTGCTCCGACATCGACCGCCACCAGTTGTCGCCGCTGGTGTAGGCGTCCTTGCCCCAACGCTCGATGACCTCGTCCTTGTATCGGGTGTGGTCGAACCCGTCGAAAACATCTTCCGGCATGAGTGATTCACCATTCTTCGTCTTGTTCAAGGTCCTGTTGACCGATTCGATCTGTCTCGAGATCCGCGTGCGCTCTTGCTCGAGGAGTTCGAGGTGCGTACGCAGTGCGGCGGCCGTATCGCGTTCGCCGGTGAGGACTTCGGCGATGGCCGGCAATCCGAGTCCGAGTTCCCGAAGTAGAAGGATGCGTTGCAGTCGCACCAGGGCGTCTTCGTCGTAGAAGCGGTAGCCGTTGGCGCCGATGCGACTCGGTTCCAGGAGTCCCAAATCGCCGTAGTGACGCAGCGTTCTGCTGGTGGTACCTGCGGATTTGGCGAGTTCTTGGATGGACCATTCGCTCACGTGGAGTTCCTACTCTCGGATCGGTTGTGCTCATTCAGCATGCAAGTTGACGTTGCGTCAATGTCAAGAAAGTTCTCGGTGTGCATTGTCGGGAACGTTTTATGTCCGTTTCGCCGTATCGCCACGAACGGGTCTCCAACTGATTGATTCGATGACCTAGGTCACGTGATTTGGCTCACAAATTGTCAATTTGAATAGTTGAACAAGCCTCTGTTGACGCTTTCACATACCTCGACCACGATCATCTGAACAGATCGAGTTACGCGGTTGTTGAAAATGCACGGTAGTTGAAATGCACTGCAGACGGAACGGTGGTCCACGATGACTGAACTGGTGTCGGGCGTAGCCCAGGCCAAGCCCTATGACCTCGATGATCGGTACCGGTCGGGATCGGGACCGGTGTTGCTGACCGGTGTTCAGGCAATTGCACGCGGCTTCGTCGAGCAGCACGTTCGCGACATTCGGGCAGGTAAGCGTATTGCCACCTTCGTCTCCGGTTACCAGGGCAGCCCCCTCGGTGGCGTCGACAAGATGCTTCACGGCATGCCCAAGGTTCTCGCCGAGCACGACATCACCTTCATCCCTGGCTTCAACGAGGAGCTCGCCGCCACGGCGGTATGGGGAAGCCAGACGGATCTCCCCGCCGGAACCGCGACCCACGACGGCGTGACCGGCGTCTGGTACGGCAAGGGCCCCGGCGTCGACCGCGCTACCGACACCATTCGCCACGCCAACATGTACGGCGTGAACCCCAAGGGCGGCGTCGTCCTCCTGGTGGGCGACGACCCCGCGTCGAAGTCCTCCACGGTTCCGGCCGTCAGCGAGCGCTCGCTTGCCGCGATGGGCGTACCGGTTCTCTTCCCACGCAATGCCGAAGAGATCATCACGATGGGTATGCACGCCGTTGCTCTCTCGCGTGTCTCCGGTTGCGTCGTAGCGCTGAAGATCGTCGCCGACGTCGCAGACGGTGCCTGGACGATCGACGGCAGCATCGCGGACTTCGACATCGTGGTTCCGGAAGTGCAGTTCGAGGGCAAGCCCTTCGTCTACAAGCAGCGTCAGATGGCCGCGCCGCCGGACAGTGTCATCGCCGAGGCCGATCTGTACGGCCCGCGATGGGATCTTGTGCACGCGTACGGAACTGCCAACAACCTCGATGTGATCGAGGTCAACCCCTCCGGTGCGAAGATCGGTATAGCCGCCACCGGTACAACTTTCGACTCCGTCCGTCAAGCTTTGGCAGACCTCGGCGTCGATGATGCCGCGCTGCACCGCGCCGGGATCCGTCTCCTTCGCATCGGAATGTGCTACCCCGTCGTGGGCGAGAAGATCAAGGAGTTCGCCGAAGGCCTCGAGCAGATCGTCGTGGTCGAGGACAAGACCGCGTTCATCGAAGCTCAGATCCGGGAAGTCCTGTACGGCACCGACGATGCTCCTCGCATCATCGGCAAGCGTGACGGCCAGGGCCGTCTGCTCATGCCTGCCAGTGGTGAACTGACCGCAGGCCGGTTGCTCGCCCCGTTGCGCCGCGTACTGAAGCCGCACGTCGAGCTCAAGCGCACCCTCCCGGCCCCGCTGTCGCTGAACGTGCTCTCCGCCAAGCGAACCGCGTACTTCTGCAGCGGGTGCCCCCACAACCGTTCCACCGCTATTCCCGAGGGTTCCATCGGCGGCGGCGGAATCGGTTGCCACACACTCGTCACCATGTCCGGCCGTGAGGACAGCGCTGTCACCGGCCTGACGCAAATGGGCGGCGAGGGCAGCCAGTGGATCGGGCAGGCACCGTTCACCGACGTGCCTCACCTGTTCCAGAACATCGGCGACGGCACCTTCTTCCACTCCGGTCAGTTGGCTGTCCAGGCATGCATCGCCGCAGGCGTGAACATCACCTACAAGTTGCTCTACAACGAAGTAGTGGCGATGACCGGTGCACAGGACGCGGAAGGTGCCCTCTCCGTTGCTCAGCTCAGCCACAAGCTGACCACCGAGGGCGTCAAGCAGATCATCATCTGCGCCGACGAGCCTTCGCGTCACAACAAGCGCGCTCTGGCCAAGGGCACCAAGCTCTGGCACCGCGATCGCCTCGACGAGGCCCAGAAGGAGCTTCGCGAGATCAAGGGCGTCACAGTGTTGATCTACGACCAGCACTGTGCGGCCGACGCTCGTCGCCAGCGCAAGCGTGGCACGCTGCCCACTCGCAACACTCGCGTCGTCATCAACGAGGCAGTGTGCGAAGGCTGCGGTGACTGCGGTGTGAAGTCGAACTGCCTCTCGGTCCAGCCCGTGGACACCGAGTACGGCCGCAAGACGAAGATCGACCAGACGTCCTGCAACACCGATTACACCTGCATGGACGGCGATTGCCCGTCGTTCGTGACCGTCGAACTGGTACCGGGCAAGAAGGCTCCCAAGGCCGCACGTCCCGTCCCGCCCGTCGTCGCAGACCCCGATTTCGGACCGCTCACCAGCACGCAGAACGTTTTCCTCGCGGGCATCGGCGGCACCGGCATCGTGACCGTCAACCAGGTGCTCGCAACGGCTGCACTGCGCGCCGGCCTCGAAGTGGAGAGCCTTGACCAGATCGGACTGAGCCAGAAGGCCGGACCGGTTGTCTCGCACCTGCGTTTCAGCTCCAGCGCGCTCGAGCCGTCCAACCGCCTCACCCCGGGCAGCGCGGATTGCATCGTCGCCTTCGACCTGCTGACCGCGACGGACAACAAGAACCTCGACTACGGCAACGCCGAGAAGACGGTCTCCATCGCCTCGACGTCGCAGACGCCGACCGGAGACATGGTCTACGACAAGGCTGTTCGCTACCCCGAGGAGACGTCACTCCTCGCCCGTCTCGACAAGGTGTCGCGCACCCTGCGTTCGTTCGACGCACTCGCCGCGGCACAGGAGTTGTTCGGTAACACCGCAGCAGCCAACTTCCTGCTGATCGGTGCGGCCTACCAGAGCGGCGGACTTCGTCTGCCGGCAGAGGCCATCGAAGAAGCGATCGGCATCAACGGCGTTGCCGTGGACGCGAACATCGCGGCATTCCGTTGGGGTCGTGCAGCAATTGCCGACACCGCAGCGTTCTCGGCCGTCACCACGCCGGCCAAGTCCGTCCGCGAACCCGTTGTCGCACCGGCTCACATGTTCGCCGGAACCACCTTCACCGGTGAAACCCTGCGACTGGTGGAACTGCGTGCAGCGCAGCTCATCGAGTTCCAGTCCGTCAAGATCGCCCAGCGTTACATCGATCAGGTTCAGGCAGTCTGGACCGCAGAACGTGCCGCAACCGAGCGGACCGATTTCAGCGAGGCTGTTGCCCGCGGCCTGTTCAAGTTCACCGCGTACAAGGACGAGTACGAAGTTGCTCGTATGCTGGTCGACCCCGCATTCATCGAGGACGTCAAGTCTCAGGTGCCGGCCGGGGAGAACCTGACCTACAAGCTCCACCCGCCGATCCTTCGAGTGATGGGCCGCAAGAAGAAGATCGGTCTCGGACCCAAGTCGCATGTTGCACTGAAGGTTCTGGCCAAGGGTAAGAAGCTTCGCGGTACCAAGCTCGACCCCTTCGGCTACATGCACGTCCGCAAGGTCGAGCGTGAACTGCTCGCCGAGTACGAGGCCATGATCGCTGACCTCTCTCGTACGCTCGCAACCGACGGATACGATCGCGCCGTCGAGATCGCGGCACTGCCGGACGTGGTTCGCGGTTACGAAGACATCAAGCTCGGCAACATCGAGCTGTACAAGACTCGCCTGCGCGAACTCGGTGTCGGTGAGTAGGAGCGCCGGCGAGTAGATCGAACAAGACTGTGCCCCAGTGACCGTCGTCGCTGGGGCACAGTTGCATTCAGGGCCTTCTCGGACCCAGGCAGGTTCAGGAGGGCGGGAACTGGCCGTCGGCAACCACGGCGCTGCCGTTCCACGTGAAGTTCACTATGTTCGGTCCGCCTTGGGGACAGCAGAATGCATCGTCGTCCAGCAGCCAACGGTATTGGACGGATACCGAATCCTTGTTGCTGTCGATGACGTGTGTGTACGAGTACGGCTCACTGGTAGCCGTGCCCAGGTATGTTCCGTCGTGGAAGAACAGGACGTGTGACTGGTAAGTCGCATCGCCGACGCCGTCGCCGTCCACCGAAACCCAGAGCAGGTCAGGACAATTCCCGATCTGGTCTTCGCTCGCGGATCTCGGTATCCAATTGCCCCCGTTGATGTCGGTGCCCAGCGTGCCGATGGCGTCGGTGACGAGCGAGGAGCCGACGTCGAGACAGGGACCCGAAGCGGGGATTGCTGTCGTAGTCGCCGTCGTGGATGCATTTGTGCGGGTGTTCGATTGTGGCGGGGGAGAGCTCGCTACCGTCGTCTCGGTTTCGTTTGCCGTCGATGTCGCCGACGCCGTTGAACTGGCTGCCGTGGAACTCGCCGCCGCTTCAGGTGTTCCTTCGGTCGACCCACAACCGGCGACCGTCAGGGCAGTGGCCGTCACCAGTGCAGCGGCTGCGACGGCGGCCGAAATCGGAGCTTTCCTGCGCATGCGTCCTCCAGAGTGTATGGGTTCACGTGTTCAAGTCCCTCCTTCGTTCTGTCGCCGGGCCGCATGCGTGCGTTATCGAACAACCGGTAACGATCAGCTATCGGACTCGGTGTTCCGTGCTTCGGTGCTCTTGGCCCCGGCCGCGTCGTATCGCACGGATCCAGCAACGACGGTCATCGCAATCTCCGTGGTCAGGAGAGAATCGACCCCTTCGGTGAACGGATCTTGTTTCAGTACGACAAAATCGGCTGCTTTACCCCGAACCAGCTGGCCGGTCACATCTTCCCACCGGCACGAGTAGGCAGCGTCGCGAGTTGCGTGAGCCAGCGCGTCCGCGAGGGGGAGTGCGTACTTCGGCAGGTTGGGTGCCAGTGACGGATCGATTGCGGATCGACGGGTGGTGGCGATGAACATGTTCGGCAGCGGCGGGTGGGGAGCGGTCGGAGCGTCCGAACCCAACGCCAGAACCGCTCCGGCCTCGGTGAATTCGGGCCAGGGGTACGCGCGATTGACCCGGTAGTCGCCGAGCATCGCCTGCCAGTTCTCCTGGATTGCAGGGTCAGCGTGAACCGGTTGCATCGAGGCGATGATTCCCAGGAGGGCAAGCCTTTCGACGTTGTCCCGGGTGATGGACTCCAAGTGTTCCATTCGGTGCCTGCGGGGAATGTCTCCGTTGGCGGCGATCGCGTACTCGAGTGCCGTCAATCCGATCTCCGACGCCTCGTCGCCGATCGCGTGCATCGCGATCTGCAGGCCTGCGGCGTCAGCGGCTGTCACGACGGGGATCAAGGACTCGAGATCCCAGATGGGCTCGGCGTTGGTGCCGTCCGAGTACGGCTCTTTCATTGCGGCAGTGCAGCTGTCGATCACACCGTCGATGATGATCTTGATTCCGGCGATACGGAGCCACGGACCTTGGACGCGCTCGTGGAGTTCGATCACGTCGTGAACTTGTCCGACGTTGTCGGCCTCGTTGTCCTCGCGGGTCATCAGCCAGTGAGCCGCGACACGCAGCGGCAGTGTTCCGTCTCCCGCGTCCAATGCTCTTTCCAGCGAGGCTAATTCGTCCGCGCCGAGTGCCATGTCGACCGCACCGGTCACGCCGTCCTCGAGATAGTGGCGGAAGGCGAGAGCGAGGGCGGCGTCCCGGTCTTCGTCGGATGCGAGCTCCGCCAGTTTCGGCCAGACGTAGAGCATCATGGCGGTCTCGTACAGCATTCCGGTGGCTTCTCCGGTGTCCGGATCCCGGCCGATACGACCGCCGATCGGATCGGGAGTGTCCGCGTCGATGCCGAGTTCTCGCAGTGCTGCAGTGTTCACCCAGACCGAATGTACGTCGTTGGCGTCGAGGTACACCGGGCGATCGGGTACGACGGCGTCGATCATCTCTCGCGTCGGGTGCCCTCCATCCAGCGCGGAGAACAACCAACTGCGACCCAGCAGTCGTGGTGCGTCCGGGTTCGATTCCGCGAATTGCTTGATGCTGGACTGAATGTCGGCGAGATCGGCGGCATCACGCAGATCCAACTTCTGCAGCGCGAATCCCATCATCACCAAATGCGTATGGGCGTCGACGAAACCGGGTAGCACGACGGCACCTTCGAGGTCGATCACCTCGGCGTCTGGAGCCAGGATATCGGCATAGACGGTTTCGCCCACGAATCTGAGCTTGTGGTCCTCGACGACTATCGACTCGGCCCATCCGTCGTCGGCAGCCGTGAAGATCTTTCCGTTGCGGTAGTGAGTGATGCTGTCATTCATGACTTCTACGTGATCCTTACGCGATGACGGTAGTAGTGATGGCGGCGCTGTGGTGACGATACGCACCTTCGGTACGTGCGGAGAGTCGGGAAACCAAGGCGAACGGGACCAGTAGAACGAAGCTGATCCCCGAGATGATCACTCCGAAGGTCGGATACCCGAGGCCGGCCGTCACCGAAGTTCCGAACAGCGGCGCGAACGCGGAGCCGATGAGGTAGGTGCCCAGTAGTGGCGCCGACCATCGGCCGGCCGCGTCGAGCGCGGCCGAGATGGCAACCAGGACGATGAACGTGGCTGCGTAGATCGTGTTCCAAGCGATGACCACTACCAGGTAGATCGTGGGATCGGTGGTGAGGCCGGCAGACAGCTTCAGAATTGCCCCGAGTATCAGTAGCACGGAGATCGATACTGTCCGACTGACCCGAGAACCCAACGCGGTCAAGGTAACAGCCGCGAGCACACCACCCGCCGTTGATGCGCTCAGTGCGAGACTCATTTGTTGATCCGAGAGCCCGGCGTGCTCGGAACCCATGATGCCGAGTACTGCCCACAACGAGTCCTCGCTGATCGCCCAGACTGCAAGCATCGCGAGAAATGCGGTTCCGGCAAAAGTGAGTCGTTTCGCGCTGACCCCGGCGGGGAGAGCTGTGGTCGTATTGGCGGACTTCGCCGTCTCCGGCGACTCTTTCACCGGGGACGACGGCAACCAGGTGACCGTTGCTGCGGTAGCCAGTGCCAGGACTGCGACGATGCCGAATGCGTTGGTCATGTGTGTGCCGAGGATGGGTATGAGAGCGAGGACGGCCGTGACGACGACACGGTTCACGAGGCCGCTGATGCTTGACGCCCGGTCCGGGTTCGTGAGCGCGGCCAGTGCCGCTCCACCAACGGATGCGGATCCACCAGCGCCGATACCGCCGACGATGATCGCGGCGCATGCGATCGTCGTGGACGGTGCGATGGCCGCAACGCCGAATGCGGCTGCCATCGCGATCAGGCTGACGCGGCCGAGGAGATGGCGATGCCGGCCCGAGGCGATTCGGGTGGTGGCGAGGCAGGTGACGGCGCAGACCAGCAGCGATGCGGTCAGAACGGCACCGGCAGCGGATTCGGTGACACCGAGGTCCTCGACCATTGCCACAATCATCAGGGGGATGAGGTTCGCGGTAATGAACCCCATGACGCCGATACTGAAGACGGCAATACCGCGGTTGGCGGTGAGTGGAACCCGGTCGGACTGCGTATTCGTCGAAGCGTTGATCGGCACTAGGGCAACCCCATGTCCTGAAGGGGGTGGCTGAACCGACCCCTGGTGTCGTGATGTGAGTCACTTAATGAATGTGATTCGTTAAGTATGGGGATGAGCTCCGCCACGGTCAAGAGATCTAACGAATTTGATTCGTTAATTGTATGTTTCCGGATACCTGCTTCCGGAAAGTGGCGTCGCCGGTCTGTTTCCTGTTGTGAGGCTTATGCTTCCGCAATGGCTGAGATTGCGGAACGCACCCGCTACTTCGAGCGCTACGTCACTTTCATCGACGCGATTGTCGCCATTGCGATCACGCTGCTCGTCCTGCCGCTGGTCGAACTCACCAGTGACCACCACGGCACCACGTCGGAACTCCTGCGCGATCACGCTGCGCAGTTCTATTCGTTCGCCCTGAGCTTTCTGGTGATCTTCCGTCTCTGGTGGTCGCAGCATCGGTTGCTTCGTTTTGTGGTCGACGGAGACAAGGTGGTCGTTCGCGGGCTGGGGTTGTGGGTGATGACCATCGTGTTCCTGCCCTTCCCGACAGCGCTCGTTGCGGCGCCGTCGCAGGATCTCGGAACCAGGGCTCTCTACATCGGGACAATGGCAGCCAGTGCTGCGTGCCTGGCGGTGGTCGCGTGGGGTCTGGTTCGCAACCCTTCGTTGAGTGAAGAGAATGCGAAGCCGCATTTCACCGCTGAAATCGTCACTTTCCTGATCATGGTGGTGGCGCTGCTCGTCAGTGTGCTCGTTCCGGTGACGTCGTACTTCCCGCTGTTTCTTCTCCTGCTGTCGACGCCGATCGAGAAGCTGTGGAACCGAGTGGCGGCGAAATGGAGTCGCGGTGAAGGTGAGATGAGCTAGTCGGCGCGAGCGGTCATCGCGGATTTCTTGGCTTTGTTTCCGCAGATGTTCATCGAGCACCAGCGTCGGTTGTTGCCGCGACTGGTGTCGACGTAGAGGCCGGTGCACCCGTCGCCCTGGCAGGCTTTGACGCGGTCGTGGTCGGGTCCACCGAGCACCGCGATCGCGTCGGCAGCCACTATCGACAAAGCGTCGCGGATCGGATTGTCTCCGGCTGATTTCCAGAGGGCCCGGCCACTCTCGAGGACGAGGTGGGCATCACCGAGTTCGGATGCGGTGTTGACGATCCCGACATCGGCGCGTGAGACGCGGCGGTCCTCGCATACGGCGGTTCCGATGCGATGAATGGCCTCACGTAAATCCTGCGCGCCGCGGAGGTCGTCTTCTGTCGCGGTTGCGGGGGCGTCCATCAGATCGTTGGCGCGTAACCATAATTCGAGTCGCTGCGGGCTCGTGAGTCGTTCGAACCTCGAGCCGTTCCGATTGGTGAGGGTGGCGGTGAAGCGGAAGGCGAGCGTGTCGTTGTCGAGTCGAAACACGTCCCGAGCGGATTGATCAGCTCCTGTTTCGTTCACTTTCATCCTCCTTCGTGGCGAACCATCTCAACCGGTTCGACAGCAACTGTACCCGTGTGAGAGTCTTGAACCGTCTTAGATGGTTCAGCACTTTCGAGAGGGAAATCCATGACTTCTGTTTCCGTGGTCGGCTTGGGCGCGATGGGTCGTCCCATCGCTCGAAATCTACTGGGCGCAGGCTTCGACGTGACGGTGTGGAATCGCAGCCCTGAAGCGGTAGCCGAACTGGTTGAGGAAGGGGCGATCGGCGCGAAAACCGTTGCCGAGGCATTCCAGTCCGGTGTTGTGCTGTCGATGTTGGCAGATGATTCGGCCGTGTCTTCGGCCATTCTGGATCCCGCCGTCCTCGCATCCGTTCCGAGTGGAACCGTGCACGTCAACATGGCCACCGTCAGCGTCGACCTTGCCAAGCGCGCCGCCGCACTGCACGCCGAGTACGGTATCGGGTACATCGCGGCGCCGGTGTTCGGACGCGTTTCTGTTGCTCAGGCTGGTCAGTTGAACATCATCGCCGCCGGCGACAGTTCCCTCATCGAGCGAGTGCAGCCCTTTCTCGACGTCATCGGTGCTCGCACGTGGCCACAAGGTGAGCGTCCGGAGCAGGCCAACATCGTCAAGATCATCGGCAATTACCTCATCCTCGCCGCGATTCAATCCTTGGGCGAGGCAATCACATTGGGGGAGAGGTCCGGTGTGGACGGAAGCCAACTCGTAGAACTGCTGACCTCGACGATCTTCCCGGGGCCGGTCTACTCCAGCTACGGAAACCTCGTCGCGACGCGTCAGTACGAGCCTGCAGGATTCACCACAGCTCTGGGCCTCAAGGATTTGAGGCTTGCGCTCGACGCCGCTGACAGCGTCGATCTGGATTTGCCGTTCGGTGGCGTACTTCGAGGCGTGCTCGCTCAGGCTCTGGCGAACGGTCAGGGCGAGATGGACTGGGCGTCTATTGCAGAACTGGTCCGTTCCGGCCAGTCGGGTGAAGGCAGTCCCGAAACACCGACGAGGTGAGCTCGAACTCGGACGGGACGGCGACTTCGGCACTGGCGGAGACCGATTCCGTCCGGACACTACCGCTGGCCGGGTTGTCGGCACTCGCAATGGCAGGCTTCATAGCGATCACAACCGAAACCATGCCGGCCGGACTACTGGTGCAGATCGGGTCAGGGTTGTCCGTATCAGTCTCCGGCGCAGGGCAATTGGTCACCGCATACGCATTGGGTTCCGTCGTCGGGGCGGTACCACTGATCGCATTGACCCGAGGATTGCGACGGCGTGCTGTCCTGGTGTCGGCGATTCTGGGGTTCGGTGTCTTCAATCTGGTGACAGCGCTTTCGTCGAATCTTGTTCTCACCTTGGGTGTTCGGTTTCTGGCCGGTATGGCGGCAGGTGTGGTGTGGGGGTTGCTTGCCGGGTACGCACGCAGGATGTCGCCCCCTCACCTGCAGGGGCGGGCCGTTGCGGTTGCCTCCGTCGGACAGCCGATCGCGTTGGCAATCGGCGTTCCGATGGGGGCGTGGCTCGGGACCCTGGCCGATTGGCGCGTCGTCTTCGCCGTGATGTCGGTTGCTGCGCTACTTCTGGTCGCGTGGATACTCACGGTGATGCCGGACTTTCCCGGGCAACAAACGGATCGGCAGCTGCCGGTGCGGAAAGTCCTGGTCCTGCCTGGCGTACGACCGATTCTGTTTGTCGCGTTCTTGTGGATCCTCGCGCACAACATCGTGTACACGTATCTGGCGGCGTTTCTGGATCGCATCGGTTTCGGCGATCGGTTGGAATCGTCTTGTTCGTGTTCGGACTTTTCGCCTTCGTGGGCATCGGTGTGGTCGGGGTGTTTGTCGACCGGGCCCTTCGAAGTCTCACCGTGCTGAGCTTGGTGGTCTTTGCCGCAGCTTTGACGGCGTTGGGCGTCGGCGGTGACAGCTTCGCAGTGATCGCACTCAGCGTTGCGGCATGGGGCGTGGCATTTGGAGGCGCTCCCACTCTCCTTCAGACTGCGCTCGCGGATACGACGGGCGACGCTGTGGACACGGCGCAATCGGTTTTCGTGACGATCTTCAATGCGGCGATCGCAGCGGGCGGCGTCGTGGGCGGGCTGATCTTGGCGGACAGGGGTGCGGGAGCGTTGCCGTTGGTTTCGCTGGTGCTGATCGTCGTCGGTGTTCTTGTGGTCAGTATCCGACAATTCGGACATAGCTTGTGATTCACTTCACGCATGCGGAAGTCATTGTTGGTGGTTGCTCTCGTTGCTACGTGGTTTGTCGCCGGAGCGATGCCCGCGGGGGCTGCGGATGCGAATTGGTCCGGTGATTACTCGCTCAAGCGTTTCGCCGCGACCAAGACGGGCACAAGTCTGGCCGCCAGCCAGTGGGAGCCGGATTTCTCCGATACATACACGTTCGAGACGGATTGCTCGAGCGGAGTCTGTATCGCCACAGTGGTCGGCGGTCCGGCTCCCGCCAATCCGACGTTGCCGCAGCCTGCGCGATACACCTGGGACGGAACCAGTTGGGTGCACCCCTATGACTGGGAGTGGGATTGCTACCAGGGGGAAGGCGTGCCCAAGGTATGGGCACCGGCGCACTCCGAGGCGTATTACACACCTCAGCCCGATGGCAGTCTGAAAGGTTCGTGGCGTACCGACATCGCGAGTGGTCCCTGCGAGGGATCGGTGATCATGCACGTCGAGGCGTACCCGGTCGGTCGATCTACCGGATCCTTCGGTAGTTGAGAACGATCTGTGGCCCGAAGGTGTTGAAACAAATCTGAGCCCGCGGGAATTGATCGAGCCCCATGCACGTTAATTGAGTCAGTAACGCTCAACTTTCTGCAAGGAGGCTTCGGAATGCCAGCATTCTTCGGGCCCGAGGGTCCCGGTCGCATCGATATTTCCCGGCTCATGAGCAGGGCCACCCAGCAACTCATGGCTGACGCTGCACGTGTAGCGGCTGCTCGCGGTGATTCGGATCTCGATGCACTGCACGTTCTCCGCGTCATGGCGGAGCAGGATCCGGTCCGCACGCTCATGCAGCGCGCCGGAGCCGACCCGAAATCCGTGGTCGACGCCGTCGACCTGCGGCTGCCACAAGGCCGTGAGCAGGGGGCCTACTCTGCTCCTGCGCTCAGCAGCGCCGTCAAAACTGCACTACTCGAGGCTCATCAACTGGCCCGAGCCCTGGGATCGACGTACATCGACCCCGAACATCTCTTCATCGCCCTGGCCGGTGACCCCGATCATGTTCCGGGTCGTCTGCTCGCTTCGGCAGGCATCACGCCGGAAAAGCTGCAGGCAGCGGTTCAGAATCCTGCAGCCGGTCCAGTCGAAGACGAGTCCACCACACCGACGCTCGACAAGTACGGCGTCGATCTCACCGATCGCGCCCGCAACGGCGGCGTCGATCCGGTGATCGGCCGCGCCGACGAGATCGAACAGACCATCGAGATCCTCTCCCGCCGCACCAAGAACAACCCGGTCCTGGTGGGTGAGGCCGGCGTCGGCAAGACTGCCATCGTCGAAGGTCTCGCCCAGCGCATCGTCGACGGGGATGTCCCGGAATCGTTGGTGGGCAAGAAGATCGTCCAGCTCGAACTCTCGAGCATGGTCTCGGGTACCCGTTACCGCGGAGACTTCGAGGAACGGCTGACCAAGGTGATCGACGAGATCACCGCACACAAGGACGAGCTGATCGTCTTCATCGACGAGATGCACACCATCGCCGGTGCCGGAGGCGGCGCAGACGGTGCGATGGATGCCGGAAACATCCTCAAGCCCAAGCTCGCTCGCGGTGAACTGCACATCGTCGGCGCCACCACGCTCGACGAATACCGCAAGAACATCGAGAAGGATCCCGCGCTCGAGCGGCGCTTCCAGCCCGTACAGGTCGGAGAGCCGTCGATCGAGGACGCAATCGCGATTTTGAGCGGACTGCGCAGTCGGTACGAGGATCACCACAAGGTGCACTACACCGACGAGGCGATCACCGCTGCGGTAGAGCTGTCGGCACGTTACATCGGCGACAGGTTCTTGCCGGACAAGGCAATCGACCTGATCGACCAGGCCGGCGCCAGGCTTCGCTTGAAGACGGCCACGGTAGACACCGCTGCGCTGCAGCAGCGTCTCGAGCAGCTCGAGAGCGACAAGGAAAAAGCCGTCGCCGACGAGTTGTACGAGAAGGCGTCGACCCTGCGTGACGAGATCAACGGCGTCGCAAAGCGTCTCGAGAAGGCAGGATCCTCGGTTCCTTCCGAGGAAACTCCGGACGTGACCGCTGAACAAATCGCCGAAGTTGTCGCCCGTGCCACGGGTATTCCGGCCAGCCAGATGACTCAAGCAGAGAAAGATCGCCTGCGCCGTCTGGAAGAGGAACTGCACGGTCGTGTCATCGGGCAAGATGACGCCGTTCGCGCCATCGCGCGTGCGGTGCGTCGTAGCCGGACCGGTATGAGCGATCCGGATCGTCCCGTCGGTAGCTTTCTGTTCCTCGGACCCACTGGCGTCGGCAAGACGGAGCTCGCAAAAGCTCTGGCTGCCACACTCTTCGGAGACGAGAACAAGATGCTGCGCTTCGACATGAGTGAGTTCGGTGAGAGGCACACGGTCAGCCGATTGGTCGGTGCTCCTCCCGGATACGTCGGCTACGGCGAGGCCGGGCAGCTCACGGAACAGGTGCGTCGTAACCCGTACTCGGTGATCCTGCTCGACGAGATCGAGAAGGCACACCCGGACGTGTTCAACACCTTGCTCCAGGTGCTCGACGACGGGCGTCTGACCGACGGTCAGGGTCGGACGGTGGACTTCAAGAACACCGTCGTGATCATGACCAGCAACCTCGGCTCGGACATCATCTCGAGCAAGTCCGGTGGACTCGGCTTCACCACAGGCGATGCAGAGTCGGCGGAGAAGCCACTGCGCGTCCGCGTGATGGCCAGGTTGCGCGAATCGATGCGGCCGGAGTTCCTCAACCGTATCGACGAGATCGTGATCTTCCGCAAGCTCGACACCGAGCAACTGCACCGGATTACTGATCTGCTGCTCGACGACAGCCGGAAGCGGCTGCAGTCCAAGGGCATCGAGATCGAGTTCACTGCCGACGCGGTGGACTGGATCGCCGAGCACGGGCATCAACCCGAGTTCGGGGCTCGCCCGTTGCGTCGTTCGATTCAGCGTGTGGTCGACGACAAGATCGCCGACATGCTGCTCGACGATCTCCTCGAAGAGGGCGGCAGTATCACCGTCGCGGTTGACGAGGGTGAGTTGGTGTTCAGCTAGGGGCACAGCCCCCTGTGAGCGGTTAGGGAGTCCCAGGACTCCCTAACCGCTCACAGGCGCGCAGCGCCCAAAATCTCCGCCGCCAGGGCATCGTTATGCCGGAAGAACCCTGCATTGGTACGGGGACGAGGGAAAGCCGCCGACCAGTTGTGGCCTGCAACCCACGGCCCTGCGGCGAAGCGGCGGGGATGAGCAGTGTTGTCCTGAAGAAGAATTCGTGACGTGCCGTCGACGGCGAGCTTCGCCGAACTGTCGGCGGTGGCACGTAGTTCGACTGCCTCGCCCCGACCGTGAAGCGTCCGCAGGAGCAAGTCACCGCTCGCGCTGATGGAAGCAACCGGCAAGCGTGCTTCGACGAGGGTGTTCGCGGCCACGATGTCGGTGTGCGACGCACTGCGCGCGACAAAGATCCCAGCCCCCGTTGCCGGGTCGATCTCGGTGGAGAACACCGAATCCGGCCCGAGGAACTGGACGATGCCCGCCTCGTTGAGGGCGATCAACTGTTCCAGTCGCTCGGGTGGCGGACCACTGGCGATGAAGCTGAAGAACGAATGAAGCCAACCCTCGACGTCCTTGGCGACGGATTCGGCCGGGATTCTGCCGCGCCGCAACAATTCTCCGACGGTCATGTACGTCGACAGCAGCGCTGAGAAGACAGCCGCGTCGGCGCTGAAATACGGGTCCGACCTCCGCGCGACATCTGCCGAGATGTATTCGGTGATCCGGGATTGGACCTCGGCAAGCCCGTCGTAGCGCTCACCGCCGAGTGGGCGGTTCAGCCGCTCGAGATCGATACGGTCTTCCGGCTTCGGGACTGCGTTCTCGACCAGTTCATGCAATCGAGGCGATCCCCAGGCCAGCGAGGCGAATTCGGCGTCGAACTCCTCCCAGGTGCCCACTGTCCGATCCGGGTGAGATGCGAACAGCTCGTGATAGTGGGCGCCTGCCAGTTCTTTCGACGCCAAGGGCCAGATGTCGTTTCGGAAATCCAACGGTCCGTCGCCGGGAACGAGATCAGCGGTGAAGAACCGCGGTAGCGGTGGCCGCGCGTCAGCGATCGAGTACGAAATCTTGGAGTGATACGGCACTCCGCGACGAGATCCGGCATACAACAGGGGTTCCCGACCCGAGGGAGCGTAAGTGAGGACGCCGTCTTCACCGCGTTCGAAGATGCCGCCACGGCTCTCGGCGAGGAGAACCATCCAGTCGATGAAAGCCAGCCCGAGTCCGGCGATCAGAACCGGTTCGCCTTCGGGAATGACATCGGCGTCGAGGTCGGCAGTGTAGCCCGGACCCACATACGTCAACCCGTGATCTGACGCGAAGCTGGTCAGCCTGATTTCACGTGGGGCAGGCAACGCATCGGGATGCCCTTGTGCGAGAAAGACGGTCGTCGCGTCGATGACAGCTCCGTCGTCCAGATGAACCGTCTGTGTCTCGCCGACGTTCACGATGTCGACCACGGATCGTCGATGAACTCGAACGTCGACGTGCGCTGGCGCAGAGTCGACTGCAGTCTCGAACACCCAGTTCAGGTATCTGCTCTGCAGTGACCTCGATGCAAACGACGACGGGGTGATCGTCGGAACTTCTGCTGCGATTTCGGGGAATTCGGCAAGCTCAGCCGAGCGCTCGGCGACCCATTCCGCGAGGGTCGGACCCGGCAGCACCGGGCCGATCACGGCGGTGGTCTCGTCGGTGAACATCGTGACGTCCGCTGTTGTCGAATTCATCCACAGAAGCGGCGCCTGGCTGCCTCGCCAAATACGGCCGGCACCTGCCGGATACGGGTCGACAACGTGAATGTCGATCGGTGTGGGATCGGCGTTCACCGATTCGTGAGCGAGGATCCGCTCGAGTACGCCGGTCCCGCGGGGTCCACCACCCACGATCACGATGACAGCTGCTGTCCCCACTGAGGTACGGGGTCGATCGCCTGGCACGAGTCCTCCATCGGACCTGGCAGAAAGCACCCGCACCTCAGCAGAGGGGGTTGCTGCGACGTCACGGAGCCAGGTCTCTCGGTCGCTCTGGATGGTTAGTCCAGCTTATCTTCGGAGAATCGTGA